>NZ_QEZG01000048.1:0-193024 GCF_003993495.1 Xanthomonas sp. BRIP62418 | reverse complement strand
GCTAGCAAGGCCGAAAGGTCTGAATGTCACCGCAGAACCCGGACCGGCAAGGCGCACTCTAAGCATGGCCCCAGTACCAAGACGCGCGCTTGACGCTGAGGGCCCACTCACTGGTACTGCAGCGGCACCCACCTTGCCCTGATGATCGAAGAGACATCCGATCGATTGGCATATGGTCAAAGAACCGACCAGTCAGTGCGTCGCCAGTGAAAGCACCTGAAAAGTACCTGTGATGGTGGTGGTTTCCCGCTTATAGGATCGGCACGAGGAGCACTGTTCGCCGACCAGTGCCGGCAAATGGGGCCTGGTTGCACTCTAGAGGCGCCAGACTCCTGGGACCATCAGGAGCCCTGGGGACTATCAGGGGCGCTGGGACTATCAGGGCCATGCAATTGATCAAGATCGAGGTGACTCGGCGACTGGCCTATTCTTGGCCGCCATGCTGCTCACCGAGATTGCATCCGATACGCATGTGCTTGGCCACATCATTTATCGCCGTCGCATGAGGCATTGGCAGGGCACAAGCCAACAAAAACCCCGCGTGAGCGGGGTTTTGTTGGTCCAATCGACTGCACTATGACGTCTGGATCGAGGATCAGTCGCCCAAGGTCAGCAGGGAGGCATTGCCGCCGGCGGCGGTCGTGTTGACGGTGACGACTTTTTCGGTGGCGAAGCGCAGCAGGTAATGTGGACCCCCGGCTTTCGGGCCGGTACCTGACAGGCCCTGGCCGCCGAAGGGTTGTACGCCGACGACCGCGCCGATCTGGTTACGGTTGACGTAGACATTGCCCACCGCAACGCGTGCGGTGATGCGATCGATGGTCTCGTCGATGCGCGAATGCACGCCCAGGGTCAGGCCATAGCCAGTGGCGTTGATCTGGTCGATGACGGCGTCGAGCTGGTCGGCCTTCCAACGAATGACGTGCAGCACAGGTCCGAAAACCTCGCGCTGCAGCTGCGCCAGCGAAGTCAGCTCGTACGCACGTGGGGCGAAAAAACTCCCGTTAGCGGCGGCCGGATCCAGGGTGGTGGAGCCGATCAGGCGGGCTTCGCGATCCATGCGCGCTGCATGATCATCGAGGATCTTGAGTGCATCTGCATCGATGACGGGACCAACGTCGGTGGACAGGAGCGCAGGATCGCCGATCTTCAATTCCCCCATGGCGCCGGCCAGCATGGTCATGACCTTGTCGGCGATGTCGTCCTGCACGAACAGCACGCGGGCCGCCGAGCAGCGTTGGCCGGCGGACATGAAGGCGCTGGAGATCGCGTCCTTGACGACGGCTTCCGGCAACGAGGACGAGTCGGCGATGAAGGCGTTCTGGCCACCGGTTTCGGCAATCAGCACACCGATTGCGGCATCGCGCGCAGCCAGGGTGCGGTTGATGACGCGTGCGGTCTCGGTGGAGCCGGTGAAGGCAACGCCCGCCACGCGCGGGTCATTGGTCAGCGCCGCGCCGACGGTGGCACCGTCGCCCGGCAGGAACTGCACGACCGCCTCGGGGATGCCCGCTTCGTGCAGTAGCTTCACTGCGGCGTAGCCGATCAGGTTGGTCTGCTCTGCGGGCTTGGCGATGACGCTGTTGCCGGCGGCCAGTGCGGCGGCGACCTGGCCCAGGAAGATGGCGAGCGGGAAGTTCCAGGGACTGATGCAGACGAATACGCCGCGGCCATGCAGCTGCAGTTCGTTGGATTCACCGGTCGGTCCGGGCAGGCGTTCGGGCGCACCGAACTGGGCGCGTGCCTGGCCGGCGTAGTAACGCAAGAAGTCGACCGCCTCGCGCACCTCGGCCACGGCGTCGGGCAGGGTCTTGCCGGCCTCCTTGACGCAGATGGCCATGAACTCGGGCATGCGCGCTTCGAGCAGGTCGGCCGCATGCTCCAGGATGGTGGCGCGGCTGGCGGCAGGTGTGCGGTTCCAGGCTGGCTGCGCGGCAGCCGCGGTCGCCAACGCCGTCTGTACGGTGGCCGGATCGGCTGGCTGCCACTGGCCGACCGTGTCGCGGCGGTCTGCCGGGTTGAGCACGGCCTGGCTGGACGTGCTGATCACCGCGCCGGGCACCAGCGGGCGGGCCTTCCACGGCTTGATGGCGGCATTGAGTTGCTCGGCCAGCTGCCGCAGATCGTTGTCGTTGGCGAGATTGGCGCCCATGGAATTTTTCCTGTGTTGGTTCTGGCTGCGCAGCAGATCGGTCGGCAGCGGAATCTTGGGATGCGGAATGGAGCCGAACGAGGACACTGCTTCGACCGGATCACGGATCAGCTCTTCGATGGCGACGTCCTCGTCGGTGATGCGATTGACGAAGCTGGAATTGGCGCCGTTTTCGAGCAGGCGTCGCACCAGGTACGGCAGCAGATCCTCGTGCGAGCCGACCGGTGCGTACACGCGGCAGGGCAGCCCCAGGCGATCGGCCGGAATCACTTCGGCATACAGGTCATCGCCCATGCCGTGCAGTTTCTGGTGTTCGTACACCTTGCCGCCGGAGATCGCGCGGACCGCCGCGATGGTCTGCGCGTTGTGCGTGGCGAACATCGGGTACAGCGCATCGCTGTGCGCGAACATGCGACGTGCGCAGGCCAGGTACGACACGTCGGTATTCTGCTTGCGGGTAAATACCGGATAGCCGGGGTGACCTTCGATCTGTGCGCGCTTGATCTCCGCGTCCCAGTACGCGCCCTTGACCAGACGCACCGGAATCCGACGGCCAACGCGGCGTGCCAGGTCGGCCAGGAAATCGATCGTGTACGGCGTGCGCTTCTGGTAGGCCTGCACCGCCAGGCCATAGCCTTCCCATCCATCCAGCGACGGGTCGGAGAACGTGGCCTCGATGATGTCCAGCGACAGTTCCAGGCGGTCGGCTTCTTCGGCATCGACGGTGTAGCCGATGCCGTAGGACTTGGCCAGTTGCGCCAGCTCGAGCACGCCCGGGACCAGCTCGGCCATCACGCGCGCACGCTTGGCATGTTCGTAGCGCGGATACAGTGCGGACAATTTGATCGAGATGCTGGGCGCTGCGAATACATCGGTGCCGACGAAACTGCCGCTGCGGCCGATCGCGTGGATGGCATCGCGGTATGCCTGCAAATAGCGCTGCGCATCCTTCATGGTCAATGCGCCTTCGCCGAGCATGTCGAACGAATAGCGGTAATCGGCGTTGTCGCCCTTGCGCGAGCGCGAGAGGGCTTCACCGATGGTGCGGCCCATGACGAACTGGTGGCCCATGATCTTCATCGCCTGGCGCACGGCCAGGCGAATCACTGGCTCGCCGACGCGGCCGATCAGACGCTTGAATGCGCCGGGCACGTCGGCACGGGTGAGGTCGTTGAGCTGCACCAGCTTGCCGGTGAGCATCAGGCCCCAGGTCGATGCGTTGACCAGCACCGAGTCGCTGCCGCCGACGTGCTTCTTCCAGTCGGCATCGCCGAGCTTGTCGCGGATCAGCTTGTCTGCGGTGTCCTGGTCGGGAATGCGCAACAGTGCCTCGGCCACGCACATCAGCAGCACGCCTTCTTCGCTGCCCAGGTCGTACTGGCGCATGAAGGCTTCGATCGCGCCCTGGTCCTGTGCACGTGCGCGGACGCGGGTGACCAGGTCGGCGGCAAGCGCCTGCACCTTGGCCTGTTCGGCGGCGGGCAGACGCGCCTGGTCGAGCAGTTCGCGTACGTGCTCGGTTTCGTCCTTGAGCCATGCGGCCGTGATCGCCGCACGCAATGCGCCGGGTGCGGCAGGCAGCTCGGGCGCCAGCAGCGGGCGCGCAACTGAGGGAGAGGCAAGCGTGTCGAGCTGAGCGTTCATGCGTAGGGCGCCTGGGAATTCGTGCTCATTCTAGAGAGCTGCGGGCTCCGCACACTTGTGTGGAAGCGGCAGCTTTTCCGCCGTTTTGTGCACGTGGCCAGCGCAGGCCCAAGCGGGCTCGATCGTTGCCGGCCACGGGCACGGGGATCGCTGTTGGCATCGGGAAGTGGTTGATTTACGCGTGTTTTTAGCTGCACTGCAGCAATTCGATGATTGCCGGAAACGCTTGCCGCCTGCGTTCGCGCGGGTCTACCATCGGGCTGTTCCCGCAGCGCGCTGCGTGTTGCCAATGATCGAAGTACTGCCGTTGATGTCCGAAGGGGTCGGGACGCAGTTGCGGTTGCGGCCTCCGCGGGCATTGTCGGCCAGGCAGTTCGTGCAGTTGTTCGCAGTATTGGCGGGAACGATGTGGGTATTTGCGGGCCTGGGGTGGTGGACCGGCAATGCATTCGCGCCGGTGTTCGCCCTGTTGCACAGTGGTGTGGTGGCGCTGGCGCTACGGCAGTTGTGGCGAAGTGGCGAGCGCGAAGAAGCGATCCGGGTGGGAGACACCGTCGTCGAGGTGTTTGCGTCCGGGCATGCGCCACCAGCGTTTCAGGCACATCCGCATTGGGTGCGGTTATGCATGGAACGCGACGACAGGGTGGTGCTGGTCAGCAGCGGCAAGCAGATCGAGATCGGAAGTTTTCTCGGGCCGGCCGAACGTGTGGAACTGGCAACTACGCTGAAACGCTTGCTCGCGGCCGCCAATGGCCGTCACCGATGACGTAAGGGTCTAGGCAATGACGCAACGCAGCAGCTGGAAGGCGACGTATTCGAAGATGGCTTTGGCGATGGCGGCGCTGCTGGGCGCACCGGCTGCCTGGGCGCAATCGGCCGACCCGAAGGAATGGCAGCTCAACATGGGCCGCGGGGTCACCCAGACCGCGCGCATGGCCTACGAGGCGCACATGGTGGCGCTGTGGGTCTGCGTGGTGATCGGCGCGCTGGTGTTCGGTGCCATGGGCTATGCGATCTTCAAGTTCCGCAAGTCCAAGGGCGCGGTGGCCGCGCAGTTCAGTCACAACACCACGGCCGAGGTGTTGTGGACGGTGATTCCGGTGCTGGTGCTGATTGCGATGGCCTGGCCGGCAACGGCCAAGCTGATTGCGATGTACGACACCCGCGAGTCGGAAATGACCGTCAAGGTCACCGGCTACCAGTGGATGTGGAAATACGAGTATCTGGGCCAGGGCGTGGAATTCACCAGCCGGCTGGCGCGCGAGTCCGACCGCATCCGCCAGAGTGGTGAGCGTCCGACCGCTGCCTCGCAACCGCATTACCTGCTGGATGTGGACAACCGCCTGGTGCTGCCGGTCGGGACCAAGATCCGTTTCGTGATCACCGCCGACGACGTAATCCATGCGTGGTGGGTGCCGGCCCTGGGCTGGAAGCAGGACGCCATCCCCGGCATCGTCAACGAGGCATGGACAAACATCGAGCAGCCGGGCGTGTATCGGGGCCAGTGCGCCGAGTTGTGCGGCAAGGATCATGGCTTCATGCCGATCGTGGTGGAAGCGCTGCCCAAGGCCGAATTCCAGCGCTGGCTCGCAGCGCGTCGCAGTGCCAATGCGCCGCCTGCTGCACCGGCGGGCGCCCCCGCACCGGCGCCCGCGTCCACCCCTGCAGCAACGCCTGCCGGCGAGGCTGCGCCTGCTCCGGCCGCCGCGCCGACTGCCGCTCTTTAATCGCCCGCAACCGCATCGCTTCGTAGAGGTCGTTCCGTCATGGCGCATACCGCAGTCGATCACCACGGACACCACCAGCCCGGTTTCGTCGAGCGCTGGTTCTTCTCGACCAATCACAAGGACATCGGCACGCTGTACCTGCTGTTTTCCTTCGTGATGTTCATCATCGGCGCGGCGATGAGCGTGGTGATCCGCGCCGAACTAATGCAGCCCGGGCTGCAGTTCGTCAAACCCGAATTCTTCAACCAGATGACCACCGTGCATGCACTGGTGATGATCTTCGGCGGGGTGATGCCGGCCTTCGTCGGCCTGGCCAACTGGATGATTCCACTGCAGATCGGCGCGCCGGACATGGCGTTGCCGCGCATGAACAACTGGTCGTTCTGGCTGCTGCCGGTGGCCTTCACCCTGCTGCTGTTGACGTTGTTCCTGCCCGGCGGTGCGCCGGCCGGCGGCTGGACGCTGTATCCGCCGCTGTCGCTGCAGGGCGGCTACAACGTCGCCTTCAGCGTGTTTGCAATTCATGTGGCAGGCGTCAGCTCGATCATGGGCGCGATCAACATCATCGCCACCGTGCTCAACATGCGCGCGCCCGGCATCGATCTGTTGAAGATGCCGATCTTCTGCTGGGCCTGGCTGATCACTGCCTTCCTGCTGATTGCGGTGATGCCGGTGCTGGCCGGTGCAGTGACCATGCTGCTGACCGACAAGTTCTTCGGCACCAGCTTCTTCAATGCGGCCGGCGGCGGCGACCCGGTGATGTACCAGCACATCTTCTGGTTCTTCGGGCACCCGGAGGTCTACATCATGATCCTGCCGGCGTTCGGCGTGGTCAGCGAGATCATCCCGACCTTCAGCCGCAAGCCGCTGTTCGGGTATCAGGCGATGGTGTATGCGATCGCGGCGATCGCGTTCCTGAGCTTCATCGTGTGGGCGCATCACATGTTCACCGTGGGCATGCCGCTCGGTGGCGAAATCTACTTCATGTTCGCCACGATGCTGATCTCCATCCCGACCGGGGTGAAGGTGTTCAACTGGGTCAGCACGATGTGGAAGGGCTCGCTGACGTTCGAATCGCCGATGCTGTGGGCGGTGGCGTTCGTGATCCTTTTCAGCATCGGTGGATTCTCGGGCCTGATGCTGGCGATCGTGCCGGCGGATTTCCAGTACCACGACACGTATTTTGTGGTCGCGCATTTCCATTATGTGCTGGTCACCGGAGCGGTGTTCGCGTTGATTGCGGCGGTCTACTACTGGTGGCCGAAATGGACTGGGCGGATGTACAACGAAACCTGGGCCAAGTTTCATTTCTGGTGGACGATGGTGTTCGTCAACCTGCTGTTCTTCCCGCAGCACTTCCTCGGCCTGGCCGGCATGCCGCGGCGGATTCCCGACTACAACGTGGTGTTCGCCGACTGGAACCTGATCAGCTCGATCGGCGCGTTCGGCATGTTCGCCACGCCGTTCCTGATGGCCGGCATCCTGCTCGCCTCGTTACGCAGTGGCGCCAAGGCCGACGCACGGGCCTGGGAAGGTGCCAGGGGACTGGAGTGGACGGTGCCATCGCCGGCACCGGCGCATACCTTCACCGTGCCACCGGTGATCAAGCCTGGAGATCTTGCGCATGAAGACATCGGTCACTGAGTCGGCGCCGGCAGCGGTGGCGCGCCTGCTCTCGGCTGCCGAACGGCAGGCGCAACAGCGTCGCGCGGTGCGCCGCACGGCGATCACCGTCGGCATCATCGCGTTGCTGATCTACGCGGGTTTCATCGCGTCGGGAGTCATCGGGCGGTGAACGCGCGGGCGCCCGCACCTGCACCGACGGCCGGCTTGTTCAAGCTGCTGGGCGTGGTGCTGGGCGTGTTCGTGCTGACCTTTTCGCTGGTGCCGCTGTATCGCATCGCGTGCGAAAAAGTCTTCGGCATCCGCATGGAGCGCGCACCGGGCAGCACGCGTGCCAATGGCGCTGCGATTGCAGGGCCTGGCAGACGCACGGTGCGGGTGGAGTTCGATGCCGGGGTCAATTCCAAGCTGCCGTGGACCTTCCATCCCGAGCAGATGACGATGGATGTGGTGCCGGGCGAACTCAACGAGGCGCTGTATTTTGCGCGCAACGACAGCGCGCGTGCGGTGGTCGGCAGTGCGGTGCCATCGGTCGCACCGGCGCGCGCGTCCGGATACTTCAACAAGACCGAATGTTTCTGTTTTACCGCGCAGACCTTGCAGGCCGGCGAAACGCGCGACATGCCGCTGCGTTTCATCGTCGACCCTGCGCTGCCGCCGGAAGTCACCACGATCACCCTGTCCTATACGTTTTATCGCAACGACACCCTGACCTCGGAGCTGCAGGGCGGTGGCGCATCCAGCGCGCCGCGCGCCGCGCCGTAATCCCTCATCCACACGCAGCACCGACACGGAAGCAACGCCATGGCCGACCACAGTCCCAATGCCGATGCGTATTTCGTCCCGAGCCAGAGCAAGTGGCCTTTTGTCGGGTCGATTGCGATGTTCGTGATGATGATCGGCGTGGCCAGCTGGCTCAACGATGCGGCATGGGGACGCTGGACGTTCTTCGTCGGCATGGCGATGCTGCTGGCGACCTTGTTCATGTGGTTTGGCGATGTCATCCGCGAATCCAATGCCGGTCACTACAACCGCCAGGTGGACGGCTCGTTCCGCATGGGGATGGTGTGGTTCATCTTTTCCGAGGTGATGTTCTTCGGCGCCTTCTTCGGTGCGCTGTTCTACACGCGCGTGCTGACGCTGCCCTGGCTGGGCGGCGAAGGCGATGGCGTCATGACCAACGAACTGTTGTGGAACGGTTATTCCGCTGCGTGGCCGACCAATGGCCCCGGCACGATCGGTGGGCAATTCCAGACCATTCCGGCCTGGGGCCTGCCGCTGATCAATACGCTGATCCTGCTCAGTTCCGGCGTGACTTTGACCATCGCGCACCACGCACTCAAGGGCGGTCGTCGCGGCGCGCTATTGCTGTGGCTGGGGCTGACCGTGCTGCTGGGCTGCGTGTTCCTGTTCCTGCAGGCCGAGGAATACATCCACGCCTACACCGAGCTCAATCTGACGCTGGGATCTGGCATCTACGGCTCGACCTTCTTCATGCTCACCGGCTTCCACGGCATGCACGTGCTGCTGGGCACGATCATGCTGGCGGTGATGTGGCTGCGTGTCGCGCGCGGGCACTTCACCCGCGACAACCACTTCGCCTTCGAAGCGGCCGCGTGGTACTGGCACTTCGTCGACGTGGTGTGGCTGGCGCTATTCCTGTTCGTGTATGTACTTTGAGGGCTGGGATTGGGGATTCGGCATTGGGGATTGGTAACAGCAAACGCGGATCGCTCTTGCCAATCCCCAATGCCGACTCCCCAATCCCGTCGGCCGCGTCAGCGGCCGAGCCCATGCGGCTTGATCCAGCCGGTATAGATGCCCAGGATCACCACGGCGATCAGTGCGACTGAGAGGCCGATGCGCCAGGTCAGTGCGTTGACGGTACGCTTGGTTTCGCCACGGTCGGTGAGCAGGTAGTACAGGCCTGCGCCCAGGTTCCACAGGATCACGATCAGGAAGGCGACAATCAGCAACGTCTTGAGCGAATCGTTCACAACAGCCCCGGTGGTCGTCGGCGTGGTAGCGGCATTGCACGCCTTTTTGCGTCGCTTGTCATGATGCGCAAGCACACGGCGGTGCTGGGATGGTGCCTGGCCGTGCTGGTCAGCGCGGGTTTTGTGGCGCTTGGACAGTGGCAGCTGCAGCGCATGCACGACAAACAGGCGTTGCTGGAACGCGCGGCGCAGGTGCGGCAGACGCCGTTGACCCTGGTGCAGGCCCTGGCCACGCCGCATGCGCTGGCCTGGGTGAGCGGGCAGGTGCGGTTTCTGCCGCAGCAGGTGCTGCTGGACAACCAGCTGCATGCCGGGCGCGCCGGCGTGCGGATCTATCAGCTTGCCGCCCCGCAGGGCAGCCCCGTCACGCTGCTGGTCGATCTGGGCTGGCTGCCGTTGCCGGCCAATCGGCAATTGCCGAGGATCACGCCGCTGCAAGGGACCCATACGCTGCAGGGGTTGCTGGGTGCGCCGCCCTCGGCGGGGCTTGCGATGGGGCCGGCGTTGTCGGCTGCCGATGCGCCGCAGACCTGGCTGGCCACGCGTCTGGATCCCAGCGCCCTGCGCAGCGCGCTTGGCAGGCGCGACATTTCGTCGCAGGTCCTGCGCCTGGATCCGGCCCTGCCGGTTGGTTACGCACGCGACCTGGAGATGCTGCCGAATACGCTTCCGCCCGCGCGGCACTTGGGTTATGCGGTGCAATGGTTCGGCCTGGCCGCAGCCGTGCTGGTCACCGTGACGCTGCTGACGTGGCGTGCGCGTCGCAGCCGTCGACGCGGGCACTGACGCCTGCGGCATGAGAAAATCGCCGGCATGACCTCCTCCACATCGGCCACGCCGCATTCGGTCAAACGCGGCCGCAGGATGCTGATTGCCCTGGCGGTGCTGTTCTTCGGCTCGATGTTGCTGGCCGGCGTGCTGCGCTTCTCCGGATGGCAGCCGGCATCGATGCGCAATCACGGCGAGTTGCTCCAGCCGCCTGCCGACCTGCGCGGCTTGGTGCCGGTGCGCGCGGACGGGCAGCCGTATGCCTGGACGCCTGCCGAACGCGTGTGGCGGATTGCGCTCGCACCGCCGGCCCGTTGCACGCAGCAATGCGTGACGCTGGCGGCCGAACTGGACAAGGTGTGGCAACTGCTCGGGCATCGCGCCGACAAGGTGGAGGTGTTGTGGATCGGCACCCCGCCGGCCGGCTTGCCGCCGATGCCGGCCCTGCGTGTGCTGCGCGACGACGCGCGGCTGCGGCAGGGCCTGCCGCGTGCCGACGATGCCGCCGGCGTGCCGGTGTATGTGATCGACCCCAACGGCTTCGTGATCCTGCGCTATGCCCCGGGGTTCGACCCGGCCGGCCTGCGTGCCGATCTGGTCAAGCTGCTGAAACTGATGTGAGCCCGTTTCGATGAATCTGTTTGCGCCACCGGCATTGTTTCGCCACTTCCATCGCATGGCCTGGCTGGCTGCGCTGTTCACTGCGAGCACGATCCTGTTTGGGTCGTTCGTGCGGCTGTCCGATGCCGGCATGAGCTGCCCGGACTGGCCGACCTGCTATGGCCGCGTCACCTGGCCACAGACCAGCGACGAAGCCAACGCGCATGTGGCCAGCAAGATCCGGCCGCTGGAATCGCACAAGGCCTGGCGCGAGCAGGTGCACCGCTTCCTGGCCGGGGCGCTCGGGGTAGAGGTGCTGGTGCTGTCGTTGCTGGCGGTGCGCCGCCGCCGCACGGGCATCGCCCAGGTGGTCGCTGCCGCGGTGCTGGTGGCGTTGTCCATTCCGCTGTACATGTCCGGCTGGCACACGCTGGCGTTCGGCGTGGCGATCGCGGGCGAGGCCATCCTGCTGCTGGCGGCGCTGCGCTGGAGCAATATCGATCTGGCGCGTGCGGCGGTGCTGACCCTGGCGGTGGTGATCTTCCAGGCGCTGCTGGGCATGTGGACGGTGACGTTGCTGCTCAAGCCCATCGTGGTGATGGGCCATCTGCTCGGCGGCATGCTGATGTTCTCGCTGCTGGTATGGATGGCCTGGCGCGCGACCCACTTGCCGATCACGCTGGCCGATGCCTCGCGGCTCACGTGGCTGTTGCGCGGTGGCGTGGCGGTGCTGGGCCTGCAGATCGCGCTTGGCGGCTGGGTCAGTGCCAATTACGCGGCGCTGGCCTGTGGCGGTGGCAGCTGGTCGGCCGACAATTTCCCGCGTTGCGTCAGCCAGTGGTGGCCGCCGCACGACTTCCGCGAAGGTTTCACGCTGTGGCGCGGGATCGGAGTGGATTACGAAGGCGGTGTGCTCGACGGTGCTGCGCGTATCGCCATCCAGATGGCACACCGGTTGTGGGCCATTGCGACGGCGCTGTATCTGTGGTGGCTGGCCTGGCGTCTGTCGCGCTCGCCGGGCATGCGCGTGTGGGCCGGTGCGCTGGCGGTGCTGGTGGCGGTGCAGGTGACGCTGGGCATGCTCAACGTCAAGTTGGCCCTGCCGCTGGAAGTGTCGGTGCTGCATAACGGCGGCGCAGTTGCGCTCCTGTTCGTGCTGGTCTCGCTGCTGGCGCGGCTGCGCGCGCCGGAGTGAGCATGGCCGTCAGCGCACGCGACTACTGGGATCTGACCAAACCCAAGGTGGTGGCACTGATCGTGTTCACCGCCTTGGTGGGCATGTTCCTGGCCATCCCGGATGTCCCGACGTGGCTGCAGGTGCGCACCGGTGCATTGGGCTTTCTGGGCATCTGGCTGGCCGCATCGGCTGCGGCGGCGATCAACCAGTTGCTGGATGCCAAGATCGACGCGCAGATGGCACGCACCTCATGGCGGCCGCTGGTGGTGGGCAAGGTGCGGCCGTGGCAGGTGCTGCTGTTTGCCAGCGTGCTGATCGTGATCTCCATGACCATCCTGGTGGTCTGGGTGAACGTGATCACCGCGGTGCTGACGTTTGCGTCGCTGATCGGTTACGCGGTGATCTACACCGTGTACCTGAAGCGGGCGACCTCGCAGAACATCGTGATCGGTGGCCTGGCAGGCGCCACGCCGCCGATGCTGGGCTGGGCCGCAGTGACCGGCTTGCCGACCAGCGCCGACTGGATCAATGCCTCGCTGCTGGTGCTGATCATCTTCATCTGGACGCCGCCGCATTTCTGGGCGCTGGCGATCTTCCGGCGTGCCGATTACGCCAAGGCGGCGATCCCGATGCTGCCGGTCACCCACGGTGTGCCGCATACGCGCAAGCAGATCCTGGTGTACACGGTGCTGCTAGCGATCGTGACCCTGCTGCCGGTGGCGGTGGGCATGAGCGGGCTGTTCTACCTGGGCGGCGCGGTGGTGCTCAACGTGGTGTTCCTCTGGTACGCCTGGCGCATGCTCGACCCGCCGGACGAGCTGTTCTCGATGAAGATGTTCGGCTACTCCATCGTGTATCTGATGGCGCTGTTCGCGTTCCTGATGGTGGATCACCTGCTGTTGCCGTGGGTGCGCTAGCGGCAGCGCAGTGAAGCCCGCCACCGCCAACAGCCATCGGTAGACCTGCCAGGCTGTTGGCGGAGTGAGCTGGCCGGTGGCTGCAACCGGCCCATCTCGCTCATAGCCGCCGGTTGCGCGCGTGGTCGGGCATCCGGCGGCCAACCGCCAAACCGCCGCTGCGATGGTGTCAGCGTGGCCACACTCGCGGTGCGGCTGGCTGCGCCGCCATGCCGGCTCAGCCCAACCAGCTGGCACATTCGCCGGTGTTCTTGCTGCCGCAGCTGCTCTGCATCTTCTGCTGCAGGCGCGCCAGCACCGCATTGCCGTCCTGGTGATGCTGCTTGCTCCAGGTCTTCAAGGCAGCGCCCAGCGTGGCGAAGCGCTGCCGGGTGCGTTGGCGGTAGCCATCGGGCTGCCCGGCCAGCTCGCCGATCACCTGCGTGGCAGCGGCTTCGATGCCGGCGGTGTCGTCCGGGCTGAGCCGGATCAGGCCATCCACGTACATCACGCCCCATTGCACACGGGTGGCCGGTCCTTGCGCGCTTTCGTACGCCTTCCTGAGCCAGGACAGCGCGGTCTTCTTATCGCCACGCTGTTCGGCCAGATCGGCCAGCTCGGGCATGTAGTAGTAAGGCGTCTTGCTGCGCGTCAACTCGGCCAGCAGCAACTGTTCGGCGCCGCTGTTGTCGCCCACCTTGCCGAGCAACGCTGCGGCGGTGCTGATGGTGGACTGGCGTTCCTCATCGGTCCTGGCGGTGTCGGTGGCCCATTGCACGCGTTGCTGCACGGTGTCGACCACGGTCTTGGGCAGCGGCGGTTGCGCGCCTTTGGCCTCGGTCTCGGTGGGCTGGCCTTGCGCCAGGCGGGCCAGCTGGATCCGTGCGTACGCGGTGCCGAGCCGGTCGGCGATCGGCAATGCAGGGTCGGCATAGATCTTGTCCAGCGCCAGATTCAGCGCGTTGGACAAGGTGGTGCGCTCGCCGGCATCGCTGCTGGCAGCGGCGACCAGCCGTGCGGGCATGTAGCTCAGCGTGCCGAGATTGGCACGCACCTCTGCCGGGTCGGCCAGCACCGCTTCCAGCAAGCTGCGCGACGCCGCGCTGGCGGCCGGTGGGTGCTTGGCTGCGGTAATCGCTGCCAGGGCGAAGCTGCGTTGCAGGGCCGGCTGCGGCGCCGACCTGGACAGGCGCGTGAGCACATCGACCGCCTGCTCCGGCTTGACCAGCCGGTCATCGGTGCCCCAGGCGTAGTTGCCGAGCACGGCCCAGTCGTCCGCGCTGAGTTGCTGCGGGCGCTGCAATGCGGTGTCGAGCAGTTGCCTGACGGTACTGGTGCTCTTGGCGGCCACGCGCAAGACATCGGCCAGACGCGCGTTGTCGGCATCGCCGGCCAGCCGGGTGATCTCGCTGCGATCCGGACGCAGCACGATGATGGTCGGATAGCCCTTGATGCCGAAGCGCTCGCCCCAGGCCTGCGCACCCTCCGAATCGCCATCCAGATGCACCGCCACGAATTGCTGGGTGCGGGCGATGAAGGTAGGGTCCTTGAACAAGGTGGCTTTCAGGCGATTGCAGGGCGGGCACCAGGCCGCACCCCAGTACAACAGGATCGGCTTGCCGCTTTCCCTGGCCTCGGCGAAGGCATCGTCGACATCGCCCTCGCGCCAGGCAATGCTGGACGCGGGCGCCGGCGTGGTCGCTGCCCCGGTCTGCGCGGGGGCGGCCGGCGTGGCGGGCTTGTTGCAGGCGGTGAGCGTGGCCAGTACCGCCAGCAGCGCGATCAGGGGCGGGGCAGGGCGTCGGAACGGCAGCGTCATGGCAATCACCGATGGGCGTGGCAGGCAGGTGGATCGAACACTCTAGCGAGCGGCACCGTGCCAGCGGCGGAGTGCGTCATGACCGTTGTATATCTGCTTACAACCCACAACGACACGCAGCCCGAACCGGTGTCGCGCCGGGCGTAGCGGCCTGGCGAATCCGGCGCAGGCAACCCACCGGTGGCAAGCAGCCTTTCTGGGCAGGACACGCAGCGCGGGAGGCGCCGGGTGTCATCGATCAGGCCACCGTCGTGCCGTGGCTGTCAGGTTCAATGCCCGCCGGCATCGGCCGGCGTCTCGCCCGGTGCGGTGCGTGCATAACGCGCGGCCACGAAGGCGCAGACGATCAGCTGCAGCTGGTGATACAGCATGATCGGCAACACGATCGCGCCCAGGCCACCGCCGGCAAACATCACCTTGGCCATCGGCACGCCGGTGGCCAGGCTCTTCTTCGAACCGCAGAAGACGATCGCGATCTCGTCGGCGCGGTTGAAGCGCAGGCGCCGCGCGATGAAGGTGATCGAGAGCATCGCCACCGCCAGCAGCAGCGCGGCCGCACCGAGCACCGCGAGCAAGGCCGGCAACGGCGTCTTCTGCCACAGGCCTTCGTTCACCGATGCGCTGAAGGCGGTGTAGACCACCAGCAGGATGGTGCCCTGGTCGGTATAACGCAGCACCGCGCGATGCCGTTCGACCCAGCCGCCGATCCACGGGCGCATGAAATGGCCAGCCAGAAACGGCACCAGCAACTGCAGCAGGATCTTGCCGATCGCCTCAGCCGGGTGCGCCATCGCGCCCTGACTGCCGACCAGGGCGCCCATCAGCAACGGTGTGAAGAACACCCCCAGCAGGCTGGAAAGCGAGGCGGCGCAGACAGCCGCCGGCACGTTGCCGCGCGCCATCGAGGTGAAGGCGATCGACGATTGCACCGTGGACGGCAGCGCGCACAGAAACAGCACGCCGATATACAGCTCCGGTGTCAGTGCAAGATGCGCGAGCGGTTTGAACAACAGCCCGAGCAGCGGGAACAGCACGAAGGTGCAGGCCAGGATCAGCAGATGCAGGCGCCAGTGCAGCGCGCCGGCCTTGACCGCCTCGCGCGACAGGCGCGCGCCGTGCAGGAAGAACAGCGCGGCAATCGCCACGTCGGTGACATCGTCCATGATCGCGGCGGCGGTGCCCGAGACCGGCAGGAACGAGGCGAGCGTGACCGTGCACAGCAGCGCGAGGGTGAATGGATCGATGCGCAGCCGCGCCAGCCAGTGTTTGATCATCGTGCGTATTGAGGGGGGAGCTGTCTGCAGAGTGCCATTGTAGAGGCCCGTGGGCCGCCTGCGAGTCGGTCGCGCCGGCATCGGCCGACACCCGGGACAGGAGTGAAGCAGTCAGCGCGGCGCTCGGCCCGATGGCCAGGATCTTGTTCAGGCAGCCATGAGCGCGTGCCTGCATGGCTGACCGGCTACGTCGGCAACAGGTGGTCTGCTCCGATTGCCCCCACGCGCTACAACGCGGCGAGCGCCTTGAACAGTTCGCGCAACTCGTACTTGTCGGTGTCGTCCAGGCCCTGCGCGCGCTGCTTGTCCTGCAGTTCGTCCAGGCGCTGCCGCAGCAATTGCTTGTCCAGTTGCGCGACCACGTCATGCAGCTCCATCGCCCAGCTGTGTTCGTCGCCGGGCAGTGCCTGGGCGGCCAGTTTCTGCAGGGCCACCAGTTCTTCGCGTTCGGCGAAGTGCTCCAGCAGCGCGCCGGTGCTGATTTCCGGGCGTTGCCGCACCAGCGCCAGCAGCTCCATCAACAGGTCGATGCCGGGCAGGCGCAGGCCGGAAAAATCGTGGTCGCCCTCCAGGCTCATCGCCAGCGACGGCCGCTGCAGCAGGATCGCGATCGAGGCGCGTACCAGGCTGCGTTTTTGCGTGGGCGCGCCCATGCGTGCAGGTGGCCGTCCTTGCGGTGCGGACGCCTGTGTCGCGCTGGTGGCGCCCACGCCGGTCAGGCGCGACAGTTCCTGCTTCATCAGATCGCCGAACGCACCTTCGGGAATCTGTGCCAGCATCGGCTTTGCGCGTTCGGCCAGCCGCGCCTTGCCATCGAGCGTGTGCAGATTGATCTCGCGCGACATCTCGTCGAAGAAGAACTGCGACAGCGGCGTGGCCTGTTTCAATCGCTGGTCGAAGGCCTGCGCGCCTTCCTTGCGCACGATGGTGTCCGGGTCCTCGCCGTCGGGCAGGAACAGGAAGAACGCCTGGCGGCCGTCCTTCATGCGTGGCAGCACCGATTCCAGTGCACGCCAGCCCGCCTTGCGGCCAGCGTTGTCGCCGTCGAAGCAGAAATACACATCCGGCGCGTTGCGGAACAACAACTCGGCATGTTCTGGCGTGGTCGCAGTGCCCAGCGTGGCCACCGCCTGGGTGACGCCGAACTGGAACAGCGAGACCACGTCCATATAGCCTTCCACCACGATCAGCCGCTCGATCTTCTGATTGGCCTGGCGCACCTGCCACAGGCCGTACAACTCGCGGCCCTTGTGGAACAGCGCGGTTTCCGGCGAATTGAGGTACTTCGGCCCCGGGTCGCGGCCATCTGCCGGCGCGCCCATGATGCGGCCGCCAAAGGCGATCACGCGGCCGCGGCGGTCGAAGATCGGGAACATCACCCGGTCGCGGAACTTGTCGTAGACATGGCCGCGATCGTTCTTGGAAAACAGCCCGGCGCGTTCGAGCACGCTCATGCGGCGCGCATCGGTGCCCAGGGTGTCCTTCAACGCGCTGTAGCCATCGGGGGCGTAACCGATCTGGAAGCGCGCGCGGTTGTCGGCATCCACGCCGCGGCCGTCCAGATAGTCGCGCGCGCGTTCGCTGCCCTCGAGCTGGCGCTGGAAGAACTTGGTCGCCGCTTCCAGTGCCGAATACAGCTCGCGGCTGTCGTCCTGCTGCTGCGGGGTGCGTTGCTGGGTCTCGCGCGGGATGTCCATGCCGGCGCGCTTGGCCAGCTCGTCGACCGCATCGAGGAATTCGAGACGGTCGTAATTCATCAGAAAGCTGATCGCGGTGCCGTGCGCGCCGCAGCCGAAGCAGTGATAGAACTGCTTGGTCGGCGAGACCGTGAACGAGGCCGACCGCTCGTCGTGGAAGGGGCAGCGCGCCGAATATTCCTTGCCCTGACGCTTGAGCGGCACCCGGCCGCCCACCACCTCGACGATGTCGGTGCGGGCAAGCAGTTCGTCGATGAACGCGTCGGGGATGCGGGCCATCCCGCTAGGATATCCCAGCCGCCGGCGTGCGCCGGCGTCAGTGAGCGACGGACCTCAGCGAAGCGAAGCCCGCTGCCTGCATATACGCGGCAGCAGGCTTCGCAGGCGCCATTAACTGCGCGTCGGGGCAGCCGGCGGCTGCGGCGTGGCGCCTGGGTCGGCGGCGACCGGGGGCAGGTTGTCCGTATCCACGCCGGCCTCGCGCAGCTTGCGATGCGAGCGCACGCGCTCATCGATCACCGCCGTCAGCAGGGCGCCGACAAAGAACACTACCGAGGCGTAGTACATCCACACCAGCAGGATCACCAGGGTGCCCATCGATCCGTATGCGCTGCCAGGGGCGGCCCTGGCGATGTACAGGCCGATGCCGTAGCGACCCAGCGCGAACAGCAGCGCAGTGATCACGCCGCCGACAAAGGCCTGCCGCCAGTTGACGGTGCGGTCGGGCAGATAGCGGTACAGGAAGGCGAAGGCGAGCGAATACAGCGCCAGGGTGGTGATGTAGCCGATCGCCGGCAGCACCGACGGCAAGCGTGCGAACACGACCTGCAACGCGGTGGTGGCAATCATCGACACGATCAACAAAAAGCCCAGTGCCAGGATCACGCCGAAGGAGAACACGCGCTTCTTCAGCCACGCCATCAGCCCTTCCAGGCGCTGCTTGTCGGTGCGGAAGATCAGGTTCAGCGCGTTCTGCAACTGCGCGAACACCGCAGTGGCACCGATGAACAGCAGCAGCGTGCTCCACAGTCCGGCCAGCGAACCCACGCCGGGTTGATCGGTGGCGTTGCGGATCACCGTATCGGCCACTTCCGCCGCGCTGCCGCCAGCCAGTTGCGCGATCTGCTGCACCAGCGCTTCCTGTGCAGGCGGATACAGCGAGGCGGTCAGCCACAGCAGCAGCACCAGCAGCGGTGCCAGCGACAGCAAGGCGTAGAACGACAGCGACGCGGCCTGCGTCATCACGTCGATCTCTAGAAAGCGATTGAGCAGTGCCATCGGCAGGCTGCGCTGCAGGCGGCTCAGGTGCTTTTGCAGGTGTTCGGTTGAGAGCTTCGTCACCGGCGGGGGAATCCTTGGGCATACCGTTATGTGCGCAGGCGTCGTGAGGCGAAGCCGGCATGCGGAATGCTTCACCCGGGCCTGTGCTGGCGAAGGTGTTCTAACAGGGCGTGTTCAAAGATCGGGTGAAAGCGGGCGCTGGATGTTGCGCGTGTGCTGCCGTTGAAACGGCGCTGCAGCCAGCCGCACGCAGGCGGCTGGTTGCGGTGCCCAGGCCACTCGGGCACAGGGCGCTGCGCAGGCGAAGACTCAGCCTGCCAGATGCTGCTTGACTAGTGTGGAGACCAGGCCCATGTCGGCCTGACCGGCCAGCTTGGGCTTGAGCGCGCCCATCAACTTGCCGATATCGGCCGGGCTGCTGGCACCGGTCTGCGCGATGGCTGCCTGGATGGCAGCGACGATCTCGGCTTCGCCCATCTTGGCCGGCAGGTAGCGCTCGATCACCACGATCTCCTCGCGCTCGATCTGCGCCAGGTCTTCGCGTGCGGCGGCTTCGTACTGGGTGACCGAGTCCTTGCGCTGCTTGACCATCTTGTCGAGCACGGCGATCACGGCGGCATCGTCCATCTCGATGCGCTCATCCACTTCCTTCTGCTTGATCGCGGCATTGATCAGCCGGATCACGCCCAGGCTGTGCTTGTCGCCGGACTTCATGGCGGCTTTCATGTCATCGGTGAGTTGCTGCTTGAGGGGCATGGTGTAACTCCTGGGAGTGCGTGTGACAGATGTGCCGATGCGCCATGACGGGCGCAGTGCATCGGCAGGAAGTGGGGCCTGAGCGGCGCGGACGACCGCGGGCACTGCCGGTCGCCTTTGCAGTTGTGCAGCGCTCGCCTGGCATCGGACCAATACAAAAAGCCGGCGACGCTTGCGCGTGCCGGCTCTTGGGTTCCACTCCGATGGGCCGCGCCTTCAGCGCATGCCCGTCGGCAAGGAACCGCGTTCGATCAGTACAAGCGCTGGCGCTTGGTGACGTCGCGCGAGGAACGACGCAACTGACGCTTCACAGCAGCGGCAGCCTTGCGCTTGCGCTCCTGGGTCGGCTTTTCATAGAACTCGCGCTTGCGGGTTTCGGCCAGCACGCCGGCCTTTTCGCAGGTGCGCTTGAAACGGCGGAGCGCAAATTCGAAGGGCTCGTTCTCGCGGACTTTAACGCTGGGCATGGGTTCTCCAGATAATGGGATTTCCGTCCGGGAGCCCCGGGCGGGTGCGAGCGGACTCGCGTGACGGAATTTCCGGGTTGCCCCGGCGAGCCGCGCATTATAACGACTTGCAGGCGGCCTGCAAGCCCCCGGCAGCATGTGCGCGTGCAGGCCTGCTAAACCCTGCGCTGGCGCGGGATCGGTGGCGATCGCCCGGCTGCGCAGCAGATCGCCCCTGGCCGATCTGCGCAGGGCAAAAGCTGCGAAAATAGGCCGCATGTGCCTGCCTGCCGAGTTGCCGTGAAAGTTCTTGGGATCGAATCATCATGCGATGAGACCGGTGTGGCGGTCTACGACACCGCGCTGTCCGGGGTGCCGGCGCTGCGCGCCCATGCGGTCTACAGCCAGATCGCGCTGCATGCCGAATACGGCGGGGTGGTGCCGGAGCTGGCCAGTCGCGACCATGTGCGCAAGCTGCTGCCGCTGATCCGCCAGACCCTGGACGAGGCCGAACTGGGGATCGACGAACTCGATGGGGTGGCCTATACCGCCGGCCCGGGCCTGGTCGGCGCACTCCTTGTCGGCGCGGGTGTGGCGCGATCGCTGGCCTGGGCGCTGGACGTGCCGGCGATCGGCGTGCATCACATGGAAGGCCATCTGCTGGCGCCGTTGATGGAAGACGACCCGCCGCAGCCACCGTTCGTGGCGCTGCTGGTCTCCGGCGGGCACACCCAGCTGGTGTCGGTGAAGGCGCTGGGCGAGTACGCCGTGCTTGGCGAGACGCTGGACGATGCGGCCGGCGAGGCCTTCGACAAGACTGCCAAGATGATGGGCCTGCCGTATCCGGGCGGACCGCAGCTGGCCGCCCTGGCCGAAGCCGGCGCCCCTGGGCGCTACAAATTCGCCCGGCCGATGACCGACCGGCCCGGGCTGGATTTCAGTTTCAGCGGGCTCAAGACCCAGGTGCTGCTGGCCTGGCGCGGCAGTGACCAGTCCGACACCACGCGGGCGGATATCGCACGCGGGTTCGAGGATGCGGTGGTGGAGACGCTGGCAATCAAATGCCTGCGCGCGCTGGATGCGGCCGATTGCAACACCCTGGTGGTGGCCGGCGGCGTTGGCGCCAACAAGCGCCTGCGCGCGCGCCTGCAGGAGGCGGCGCAGCGTCGCGGTGGCCGGGTGTGCTTCCCGCGGCCGGCCCTGTGCACCGACAACGGCGCGATGATCGCCTTCGCCGGCGCGCTGCGGCTGGAGGCCGGCGAGCGCGCCGATGCGGCGGTGCATGTGACGCCGCGCTGGGATATGGCTGCGCTGCCGCCGCTGGCGGCGGCGCGGGATTCGGGAGTGGGGATTGGAGATTCGTAGAAGCTAGTCCCTCTACCTGCTGTCTGTCGCGCTCTTGCCAATCCCCAATCCCGAATCCCCAATCACGGCTCCCAATGGACAAAGTTTTTATCGAAGGCCTGGAAATCGATGCGCTGATCGGCATCTACGACTGGGAGCGGCGCATCCGCCAGACGCTGCGGTTCGATCTGGAAATGGGCTTCGACAACCGCATTCCGGCCGCCAGCGACGATATCGCCGATACCTTGAATTACAAGGCGGTGAGCAAGCGGCTGATCGAATTCGTGCAGGCATCGGACTTCGGGCTGGTCGAGACCCTGGCCGAGCGCTGCGCGGCGATCGTGCTGGACGAATTCGGCGTGCACTGGCTGCGGTTGAAGCTGAGCAAGCCCGGTGCGGTGCGCGGCGCGCAGGCGGTGGGGGTGATCATCGAGCGCGAGCGGGCCCGCTGACGGCCACCGAGTGCTGCCTCGGGCGGCGCCTTCGGGCCATGCCGAGCCCCGGAGATCCACCCGGCACCGGACCAGCGGTCCACGACCACGCGACCGATCCACAGCGCCAACGCGTGGTTCAACCGGCCCCTGCAAATCCCGGATCCCGCATTCCAAATCCCGACACTTGCCCCCTCGCGGTCGCGTCAGGCTAGAATTGACGGCCATGTAAACGTTTTCTCAAGGATCTCATGGCTGCTGATCGTATCGAAACCCTGATTGCCCAGATGACCGTCGAAGAGAAGGTCGGACAGTTGGGTGTGTTCGCCGACATGGTGCGGCCGTTCGCACCGGACGTGAATCCCGAAGCCAACGTGCTCAACGCCGACGAGGTGCTGCAGCAGGTGCGCGCGGGTCGGGTCGGCTCGCTGTTCAACGGCGTCGGCGCTGCGCTGGGCGCACAGATCCAGAAGGTGGCGGTGGAAGAAAGCCGCCTGGGCATCCCGGTGATCCTGGCGGCGGATGTGATCCACGGCATGCGCACGGTGTTCCCGATTCCGCTGGGCGAAGCGGCCAGCTTCGAACCCGAACTGGCCGAGCGCACCGCGCGCGCCACCGCGATCGAAGCGACCGCCGCCGGCCTGCACTGGACCTACGCACCGGCCGTGGACATCGCGCGCGACCAGCGCTGGGGCCGTGGCGCGGAAGGTGCCGGCGAAGACGTGGTGCTGGGCGCGGCGTTTGCCGCCGCCCGCGTGCGCGGCTTCCAGGGCAGCGATCTGAAGGCCGACGACTGCCTGCTGGCCACGCCCAAGCACTTCGCCGCCTACGGTGCGGTGGCGGCGGGCATGGAATACAACACCGTGGACATCGCGCCGCAGACCCTGCGCGATGTGCACCTGCCGCCGTTCAAGGCCGCCTTCGATGCCGGCGCATTGACCGTGATGTCCTCGTTCAACGACATCAACGGCGTGCCGGCCAGCGCCAACCACGAATTGCTGACCGAGATCCTGCGCGGTGAATGGCAATTCCCCGGCGTGGTGATTTCCGATTACACCGCCGACATGGAACTGATTGCGCACGGCTATGCGGCCGATGAGCGCGATGCGACCAAGAAGGCGTTCCTGGCCGGCCTGGATCTGAGCATGCAGAGCGGTTTCTATGCCGCGCATCTGCCGTCGCTGGTGGAAAGTGGCGAGGTGCCGATGGCCACGCTGGATGCCAGCGTCCGCCGCATGCTGCAGCTGAAGGAAGCGATCGGGCTGTTCGACAACCCGTACCGCTCGCTGGATCCGGCACGCGAAGCCGATACCACGCATCTGCCCGCGCACGATGCGCTGTCGCGCGATGCGGCGCGGCGTTCGATCGTGTTGCTGAAGAACGACGGCGACCTGTTGCCGCTGAAGAAAAGCGGCCAGCGCATCGCGCTGATCGGGCCGTTCGTGCAGGACCGCGAGAACATCGAGGGTTGCTGGACGCTGTTCGGCGAAAAGGACCGCTATGTGACCCTGGAGCAGGGCGTGCGTGCGGTGGTCGGCAGCGAGCATTTGACGGTGGTGCCGGGCTGCGGCCTGGAAGAGGCGCTGCCGGGTGGTATTTCCGCCGCCATCGATGCGGCGCAGGCTGCCGACGTGGTAGTGCTGGCGCTGGGCGAGCCGCAGCGGTTCAGTGGCGAGGCGCAGTCGCGCACCGAGATCGTGTTGCCGCCGGCGCAGCAGGCATTGGCCGAAGCCATCGCCGCCACCGGCACGCCGATGGTGGTGTTGCTGCGCAATGGCCGCGCGCTGGCCCTGAGCGGTGCAGTGCGCGATGCCGATGCGATTGCAGTGACCTGGTACCTGGGCACGCAGACCGGTACCGGCGTGGCCGATGTATTGTTCGGCGACTACAACCCGTCCGCGCGTCTGCCGATCAGCTTTCCGCAGGTGACCGGGCAACAGCCGTATTTCTACAACCATCTGCGCACCGGTCGCCCGGAACTGCCGACGCTGTCCGAGTACAAGGCGCGCTGGCGCGAGATGCCCAACGAGCCGCTGTATCCGTTCGGCCATGGCCTGAGCTACACCACCTTTGCCTATGCGCAGCCGCAGTTGAGCAGCGCGCAGCTTGGCTGGGACCAGACGCTGACCATCACCACGCGCGTCACCAACACCGGCCGCGTGGCCGGCGAGGAAGTGGTGCAGCTGTATGTGCACGATCGGGTGGCCAGCCGCGTGCGCCCGGTGCGCGAACTCAAGGGCTTCCGCAAGGTGCTGTTGCAGCCCGGCGAAAGCGCGGACGTGACCTTCACCCTGGCGCGCGACGCGCTGGCCTTCACCAATCACAGGAACGTGTTTGGTGCCGAGCCGGGGGTGTTCGATGTATGGGTGTGCGCATCGGCCAAGAGTGGCGAGGCAGTGACGTTCGAGTTGCTGGACGCCTGAGCACACCCGGGCGTGGTGCGCGCACTCGCGTAGTCAGGCAGCGCGTGCGGCTATTGCTTCAGGTTAAACGATGACGGACGTGGCCTAAGGGCGCGCCGTCATCGGGTCACGGGTGACGCAGGCGCGTAACTGATCGGTGTTGCCACGGTGCGTGGATTCTGCGTGTGCCGCGACATGCACCGCACCGGATCGAACGTGGCTTGGCCGCGAAAATCGTGGCCACCGCCAGCACGCGGTTGACGTGTGGCGGTGGCACGATCCCCTGGACGCACTTCCGCGCAATTACGCGTCGTTCTCGACCGCCGCCTTGCTCTTGGGCGTCAGCTTGAGCAGGCGCCCGGTGCTGCCGCTGGCTTCGTCTTCCAGCAACCACAGCGCGCCGTCCGGACCCTGTTCCACTTCGCGAATGCGCGCGCCCATGTCGTAGCGGGCCAGCTCACGCGGCTGATCGCTAAGGGACACCTGCACCAGCGCCATCGACGACAAGCCGCCGATGAAGCCGTTGCCGCGCCATGCCGGAAACTGCTTGCCGCTGTAGATCACAAAGCCGGCCGGCGAGATCACCGGAGTCCAGCTGATCTTGGGCGCGGCAAATTCCGGGCGGGTATTGTGGTCCGGGATCGGGGTGCCGTCGTAGTTGTCGCCGTTGGAGACGACCGGGTAACCGTAGTTGGCGCCGCGCTGGATCAGGTTCAGCTCATCGCCGCCAAGCGGACCCATTTCGTGTTCCCACAGGCGCCCCTTGCCGTCGAAGGCCAGGCCGAGAATATTGCGGTGACCCAGCGACCACACCTGCGCGGCAACGCCGCCCTGTGCAGCGAATGGGTTGTCGGCCGGCACGCTGCCGTCATCATTGAGACGGATCAGCTTGCCGAGATTGGCTTGCATGTCCTGGGCCGGGGTGAACTTCTGGCGCTCGCTGGAGCTGATCCACAGCTTGCCATCCGGGCCGAAGGCCAGCCGATGCCCGAAGTGACCGTTGCCGGTGACCTTGGGATCCTGGCGCCAGATCACCTTCAAATCCGACAGCGTGCCGCCGCCGGTGCCATCCAGCGTGAGCTTGGCCCTTGCCACCGCAGCGCCGCGCGTATCGCCCTGCCCGGGTTCGGCGTAGCTGACATAGACCAGGCCATTCTTGGCAAAGCGCGGATGTGCCAGTACATCGCCGAAGCCGCCCTGGCCGCCGTAGGCCACTGCCGGAATGCCGGTAATGGCGCTCTTGCGTTTGGTCTTGAGGTCAAGCCGCATCAGCGCACCGCGTTTTTCGCTGACCAGCAGGCTGCCGTCCGGCAGGAAGGTCATCGCCCAGGGCTCGTCAAAATCGGCAACGGTGGTGGCCTGGAACGGCCACTGCGCCTTGGGAATGGCGGCAGCCGGCGCGACGGCAGGCGCAGCACATGCGGCGGTGGTGGTGAACAAGCTGGCCGAGCAGGCCAGGGCAAGCAGACGTCGGACAGACATGAGGTCCTCCAGGGGATGGGCGCAGTGACGTTGCAGCCCTCCCGCAACGTGTCCTGCGTTGGGTTTTCAACACCTTACACGACGCCGTCGGGGCCGCCCTTGTCGTAGATCACTCTCTGCGGAACGCGCTTATCCCGAAGCGTTGTTTCACCATGAAGCGAGTTTCGGTGGCTGCATCGCACTAGGGCCGCCCGTCCGGTGCGATCGCGTGCGAAAGGACAGGCCCGATGCGGTGGGACCGACGATGCATCGCACCGTACCGCCAGTATTGGAAAGGCATCCGTCGCCACTGCTGCGCGAGCTGGTGATACAACAACGCCACCTCGACGGTGGCGTTGTTGTGTTCAGGGCCTGGACTTGTTGTCGCCGGCGACGAAGTCTGCCGCATTTTCCCAGGCGCGCTTGACTGCGTGACGCGCCTTGCTCCAACTCAGGCCATTGGTGCCGCGGTTGGCTTCCCAATCGCGGTGCAACTCCGCTTCCACCTGGTCGTAGGCGCGCGCGTTTTCGCGGATACGCGCCTCGTGTCCGGCAAGGTAGGCGCTCTCGTAATCCTCGTAGCGGTCCCCTTCGGTGTAATACGATTCTTCGGTGAAGCGCTCGCGCCAATAGTTGGATACGTTCTGGCTGCGGTCTTCGTCCGGCGCACGGCCTGGAATCTGATACGGCACGTTCATGCTCGTCTCCGTGGTGAATGTACGCCCTAACCTAGGCGGGCGGGTGTTAAATCCGTTGCCATGGCGGGTGAGGAGGGCATCAAGACATGTCGGCGTTTGGCAACCGCTTGCCGGCCGCGCTGTGTGGCGCGCCGCGTCGTCGATGCCGGACGCGACGCATGCGAGGCTGCCAGTGCATGCGCACGCATCACGTCGCAGCCGATGCGGCCTCATATGGCAGCGGCGTGGCGCCGGCGGCATTCAGGCTGGCCTCTGCGTGCTGCAGCGATGGCTCGTCGGCATCGATGATCACCAGCACGCGCCCTGCCTGGATTTCGTCCTCGAATTGGCGGCGTACCGGGTCGGGCACGGTGGCGCCGATCAACGCAGATGACCAGGTGCCGACCAGAGCCCCTGCCAGCGCCATGACACCTGCCCCGGCAATGGTGAGCCCGATCGGAGGCACGGCGATCGCGACCAGCCCGGCCACCAGGCCCGCAGCGCCACCGGTCGCGGCGCCGCGCGCTGCGGCGGGGAGAAAATCCGTCTTGGCATCCTTGCGCTCGTCGGGAATGCCTTCGAGTTCGATATCCGAACGGGCAATCAACGACAGCCCATCGTTGTCGATGCCGGCGCTGCGTGCGGCCTGCATGACGCGTTGCGCACTCTCGATATCGGGCGTGCTGTAGACACGGCGCAGTTTCATCGCAAGCTCCCATGCAGGTCAGGGCTGCAGCGTTGGACGTGCGCGGTTAGTCGTACGTGAGCGTTGCGCGAGCGTCCTGCGAAAGTGGTTATGCAGGCTTGCGCGGGAACAGGTAGATCACCCAGCCCACCAGCAGCGCCACACCGGCGGCCGCCAGGTTCTGCCAGCTGGCGCTGGCGAGCAGGCCCAGCGACAGCAGCAGCGCGGCGATGGGAATGGCCGGCCCGCCGGGCAGGCGCAAGGTGTCGGTGCGTTGCCGGTAGCGACGCGCCAGCACGATCACTGCCGCGGCCGTGCCGATATAGGCAAACAGCCGGGTGACCATCGACAGCAATGCCAGCTGCGTGAACGAGCCCGACACCGCCAGCGCCAGCGACAGCACGCCCTGGGTCAGCACCGCCGCTGCCGGGGTGTGGAAGCGTGGATGCACACGTGCCAGAAATGCCGGGCCGTAGCCATCTTGCGCCAGCGCGAACAGAAAACGCGGCCCGAGCATGACCGTGTTGCTGGTGGTGCCGAGGATGGAAATGGTGGCGCCGACGGTGAGGATCAGTGCCAGCGCTTCGCCGCCGAAACGGCTTGCGGCATCGGCCAAGGGCGTGGGCGAGGCGGCGAGATTGGGCAGCGTGCCCTGTGCCACGACCTGGACCGCCGCATAGATCAAGGTGACGGTGACGATCATGGTGATCAGCGCAAATGGCACATCGCGACGCGGGTTGCGGTACTCGCCAGCGGCCGCAGGGATGTTTTCGAACCCGGCATAGGCGAACAGCAGCAGCAAGGCGGCTTCGCCGAGATTGCCCAGGTCGCGCAGGTCCGGTGTGGTCCCGGCAAAGGCCCACGACCAGTCCACGTAGAACATACCGATTGCCACGAACAGCAGCAACGGCACCAGCTTGCCGATCACCAGCGCAATGCCGGTACGCGCAGCCGATTTCACCCCGATCACGTTGATGGCGGTGAGCATACCCAAAGAACCGACGACCACCAGCAGGCGCGCCCAGTGATCGGTTGCCACGGTCGGCCAGAACCGCGCGACCGCGTCGGCCAGGCCGTTGCTCAATGCCGCTGCCGAACTGATGCGGGTGAGCCAGATCATCCAGCCGATCTGAAAGCCGACAAACGGGCCGAACGCCTCACGCGTGTACAGATAACTGCCGCCCGGGGTGTCGAAATAGCTCGCCGCCTGCGCGTAGCACAACACCAGCAGTGCCACTGCCAGACCGGCCAGCATCACTGCCCACAGGCTCATCGGCCCGAGCAGCGCAGCGGTGGCCGCCGGCAGCAGATAGATGCCGCTGCCGATGACGTCGTTGATGGACAAGCCGACGATCTGCCAGCGGCTGACCACGCGGACCAGGCCAGTGGGGTCGGGTGCGGGAGCCGCGCTGCTCATCGGCCCACCTCCTTCAACTCGGGCAACTGCCACTGGGCCTGCAGGCGTGCGTATTCGGCACGCGGCAACAGCACGAACAGTGGTGTGTCGTCGGGCTTCAACCAGGCCAGCAGGCGTTGCATATCGGCTGGCGCCATCGCAGTGCAGCCGGCGGTGAACTGGCCCGGCGTGCGCCACAGATGCGCGAAGATGCAGCTGCCATGCCCGGGCACCGCATCGGGATTGTGCGCGATCACAAAGCCCTCGCTGTAGCGCGCATCGCCGGGATGTTGCAGGTCCAGGCGCATCCGTTCGCTCGACCCGGCCACTGCGGCCTCCCCGACCTGCGCGGCGTCGACGATACGGTTGTACAGCGGCGAGCTCGGCACATCCATGCAGTAGTGGGTGGCGCTCATCGCCTGGTACGGCATGGCGCTGTCGATCTGTTGGGCGTAACCGAAGGCCGGGCCGATCGCGAACACACCGGCCGGGCTGCGGCCGTCGCCTTCGCGCTTCTGCGGGCCTTGCGTCTGCTTTGGATGCAGGCCATCGCCCCAGGCGCTGCCGTGGCGCCCGAGCGCGACCGTAAAGCCCGGTGCGGCCGGTTGCCAGTGACCGTCCACACGGGTGAATGTCTGTAGGCGTGCCTGGGTGCTGTCCCAATCCGGCGTGGTCACCACGACCAGTGCGCGCGCCTGATTCAAGGCGTCGATTGGGCCGGCAGCGACGGCAAGGCTGCTGCAGCTTGCCAGCGCCAGCAGCGCAACGGATCGAAACACGGTGGCAAGGCGCATGCAGGCTCCGGGGGAATGGGTCTGGCAGGGTGAGCTGCGTTGAGTCGATCGGCTGTTGGCGGCGACAGTGCGGTGCTTCGACACTGCATTGCTGACCAACACCTTATCGCTACTGTACCCAGCAACGCAGCTGTGTAGTGCATGCATGCGCGATGTTCGTGTGCGTGCTTGGCGGGCCTTGGAGCGGCTGAGACCATTCGAGAGTGCGGGTATGCATGGTTTCAGTAGGGCAACCGACGAACTTTCTGGTGCGGTGCCCTGGCCGTTTGCGGGACCGTGTGGCGGCCTGGATGCCGCCACCGAGCCCCCACGGACGGATTCACGGCGTGTCCTGCGAGCGGCAAGGGCACCGCGCGCTCGACCGACCGACCGACGCGGCTTGGAAATATCCAATGGCGCGTTAGCCCGGCAACAGCTCCAGCCCGCGGATGCGGCGGATCCCCAGGCCTGGCGAGTCGTCGATATGAATCCGGGCATCGTCGAAATGCACGTCGCCCTCGGTGGGATCGAACTGCCCGAGTGCAGGCGCATCCAGATCCGCCAGGGTGATGCTGTCGGCCTTGGCCACTGCCAGATGCACTGCCGCAGCCACGCTGATGCTGGATTCGATCATGCAGCCGATCATGCACGGCACCCCGTACACGGCCGCGATATCGGCAATGCGGATCGCATTGGATAGCCCGCCGGTCTTCATCAGCTTGATGTTGACGATATCGGCGGCGCGGCGCTGGATGAGGTCGATCACCTGGACCGGCGAGAACACGCTTTCGTCGGCCATCACCGGCGTGTCGATCCGTGCGCTGACAAACGCCAACCCGTCGATGTCCGCGGCCCTGACCGGCTGTTCCACCAGTTCCATCACGACGCCGGCGTGTTCCAGCGTGCGCATGGTGCGCACCGCCTGTTTGGGCGTCCAGCCCTGGTTGGCATCCAGGCGCAGCGATGCGCGACCAGCGACAGCGGCGTGCATCGCCATGATTCGTTCGACGTCCGAGTCGCTGTCCTTGCCGACCTTGATCTTCAGCGACCGATAGCCGCGTGCGAGCGCCGAGTGCGCCTGCGCCACCATCACCTCGATGGTATCGACGCTGATGGTGATGTCGGTGGTGATGCGCGGCGTGCCGCCGCCAAGCGCCTGGTAGAGCGGGGTGCCGAAGGCCTGCGCCCATAGATCGTAGAGCGCGATCTCCACCGCCGCCTTGGCGCTGCTGTTGCGCTCCAGCGCGTGTTGCACCAGCACGCATAGCCGGTTGAGATCGGCCACGTCCTGGCCGATCAACGCCGGGCCGATGCAATGGCTGATGGCGGCGATGATGGCGCCGTGCGTATCGCCGGTGATCGGCGCGGTGGCCGGCGCGGCGCCATAACCGATATGGCCACTATCGGTCTGCAGCAGCACCACCACGTCCTCGATCGCCTGCACGGTGCGGACCGCTGTCTTGAACGGGGTCTTCAATGGCACGCGCAGCATGCCGAGGCGAAAGCCGGTGATCTTCATGGGGAGCCAATCGGTGCGATGCGTTGGATGCGGGTGATGTGATCGACGAACGGCGTGCCGTCGCTGGCGAGCAGGGGCAGCAGCGGGGTCACCGACACACCGTTCAAGCGCGCGCGCTGCACGCTGCCGGCCGCGTCGCGGTAATGGGCACCGGCCACATCATGGATCACCCATGGTGCGCCGTGCTCGTGTCCGATCACCAGCATCACATGACCGGGGATATAGATCAGATCGCCGACCTGCAGCCGTGCAAGTTGCTGCAGGCGCTGCGGCAGTGGCGCCTGCGTCTGGAACGGAACGCCGAGCAGTGCCGGACTGCGTGCCTGGTCGCCGGTATTGCGTGGCAATGCGATGCCCAGGCTGCGATACACATCCAGCACGAACCCACTGCAGTCGCGCGCATCGTAGTCGTTGCCCCAGCCATAGCGTTCGCCGAGGAATTTGAACGCCTGCTGCAGCAATGCCGCAGGCGTGGCCGGCAGCGGGCCAAGGCGCACGTCGGCGCCGCGCGGAATCAGTGCCGGCACCAGCTGCAAACGCCCGTCGCTGCCGCGCAGCGGCAACTGCACGACATAGGCAGCCTGCGGCAGCTGCCCGTTGACCGGCTGTTGCGGCGGCCAGTCGCCGAGCAGCGGCACGCTGGTGCCCATGTCCAGCGTCAGTGCGGAAACGGCCGGCACGTCCGGGGTGTAGGCGCTCTGCACGCGTGCGCCGGTGACCAGCAGCTGCGGGCGGCGGCGTGCGTAGTCCAGCACCTCGCGACGCGTGCCCAGGGCAATCCGGTCGGCAGCAATCCAGGCCGCATAGTTGGCCGCCAGCACGAAGTGCCATGCACCATCGGCGCTGGTATGCAGCACCGCCACCGGCGTGCCGGGGTAGAGCGCCGATTCCTGGAAGCGGTCGATATCGTGGTCGTCGGTGGTGCTGAACACGCGCTGCGCGGTGGGGAAGGTGCGCAGTGCCGCACGCTGCACCACCAGTGCAAACCGTGGCACGACCTGTGCGGGCAGTGCCTCCAGTGCCAGGGCCTGGCGCAGCGTCGCAAGGCGCAAGGCATCGATGCTGCGCCCATCGCTGTCGTAGAGCGCACGCGTCGGTGTGGCCGACCGTGCTTCGATGCGCGCGCGCACCTCGGCCGCGGGTAGTACCTCGGCCAGCTGCGACAGGTCGTGCATGGAGCTATCGTCGCGCAGCAAGCGTGCATTGAGGCCGGCAATCTGCGCGGCCGTCATGCGCAGCGTTTGCGCGTTGCGACTGCGCTGGATCCAGTAGTCGGCCCCCAACTGCGCATCGCTGGCCGCAAATGGCGCGGTGTGCGGCGTTGGGGTGGCAGGGTTTGCCGCAGCGGCACCGCAGGGCAGGCCGATGACCAGCAGCAACAACGTCAGCAGGCAGCGCGACAATGGCATGAAGAAGACTCTTGAGGGGTGCAGCGACTGACGAGAAATCTGTGCAATGAACCACGACCGCAAGCGCCGTGTGGAGGTGCGAGGGCTGCGCCGGTTTGTAGTGTACGCATGCACACGTATCCCTGGCGTGGCTTGCATGGTGCTGGGCGCTGGCCGGGTTCGGAAGTGCCCGCGCAGCCGCCGGCCTGTCGCCTGCCGCAGCGGCGTGACGCACGCCATCGCCCGCCCGGCAGATAATGGGCGCGTCGCATGCGCGGCCCATCGGGCTCAGGTACAGCGCAGGCCCTTGTCGTTTCGCCAGGAGAATCCGATGTCATCTGCTTCCACGCCATCGCCATCGTCGTGGCTACGCGCCGCGCTATGTCTGGTGGTGCTGTCATTGGGCGCGTGTGCGCACACGCCGCAGCGCAATCCGCTGGCCCGGTGGGTGCCTTCGCCCAATTACGACGCACGGCGGCCGATCCTGATCGTGCTGCACTTCACCGACCAGCAGTCGGTGCCGCAGAGCCTGGGCACGCTGCGCGGGCGCAATAGCGGCGGTCGGGTCAGTGCCCACTATCTGATTGGCGAAGATGGCACACGCTATCAACTGGTCAGCGACGACCAGCGCGCCTGGCACGGCGGTGCCGGGCGCTGGGGCACCATCACCGACATCAACTCCGCCTCGATCGGCATCGAGCTGGACAACGACGGCAGCGAGCCGTTCGCGCCCGCCCAGATCGACAGCCTGCTGGTGCTGCTGGAGGACCTGTGCACCCGCCTGCGCATCCCGCGCACGCAGATCGTTGGCCACGAAGACGTGGCGCCGACCCGCAAGAACGACCCCGGCCCGTTGTTTCCGTGGAAACGCCTGGCCGACGCCGGCTTCGGCCGCTGGCCTGCCGCCGATGCCCCCGCCGCGCCGGCAGGTTTCGATCCCTGGCAGGCGCTCGCCTTGCTCGGCTACAGCCTCGACGATCCCGCCGCCACCCTGCAGGCGTTTCATCATCACTACCGCAGCAGCGACGCCCGCACGCTGGATGCCGAGGATGTGCGCATCCTGCATGCGTTGACCGGGCCGCTGCGACTACCCGGCCTGCCGGCTGCGGCAGAACGGCTTGAGAGCGACGGTTCATAGGTGCATCGTGGTCGCAGCCGCCATGCGTCTTCTTGGCGAGCCGATACGGACGCGATACTTCCGGCGCAGTGTTTCCATATGGTTGCAAAGGAGAAACGATGAGGCACATCAAGTCGGCACGGACATTATCTTCTCGGTTTCGGGGCAAGGTCTGTTGCGCCCTGCTGTCGATTGCGTTGGTGCCGTGCGTTGCCACAGCCGCCCAGGTGCACATCTCTTCAGCAACGACCGCCGCACAAGCCGGTCTGGTCAATGTGCAGGACCTCGCGCCGGAAATCGTGGTGGACATGCGTTATGCGGGCAGCAACAACTTCACCGGGCGCGTGGTGCCGGGGTATCTGGCGCCCACCTGCTATTTGCTGCGTCCGGCCGCGGAGGCCCTGGCGCGGGTGGCGCGGTCGCTCAAGCCCCAGGGCTATCGACTGCAGGTGTTCGATTGCTACCGGCCGGTGCGGGCGGTGCAGGCATTCGTGGCCTGGGCTGCGGATCTGCAAGACCAGTCGACCAAGGCGCAGCACTACCCGCGCGTGGACAAACGCGCGCTGCTGGGGGACTACATCGCCGAGACCTCCGGGCATAGCCGCGGCGCAACGCTGGACCTGGGGCTGCTGGACTGCCGGCACGGCCCATGCCAGCCGGTGGAGATGGGCACCGAGTTCGATTTCTTCGATGCGCGTGCGCATACCGATGCGCGCGACATCAGCCCGGTACAGCGTGCCCACCGCCAGCAGTTGTTGCATGCGATGGCGGCGGAGGGATTTGCCAATTATCCGATGGAGTGGTGGCACTTCACGTTCCGCCCCGAGCCGATGCCGGAGACCGCGTTCGATGTGCCGGTCAATTGAATGACGCGCCGCAGGCGGTGACGCGGCACCGCACTATCCCTGTCGTCCATCACTCCAAGCCGCTGCAAGGAATTGCCATGTCCGACCCGGAACGCTTTGTCGATATCGCCTGCCCGTATTGCGGGGAGTGGATCACCCTGACGCTGGATCTGACCGGCGGCGACCAGCATTACATCGAAGATTGCCAGGTGTGCTGCAAGCCGATCTCGGTCAGCGTGCAATGGGACGAAGAAGGCGAAGCGCAGGTGCGTGCGCGCGGGCAGGACGATGGGTGAGCACGGCGTGTCGCGGGATCGGGCAGCTGGATCACCCGGCCCAGCCTCGTTCGCATCACCGCTCGCGCCTGCGGCTCTGGCCGGGATCCATCCCCCGCAACCGCTAGACTGATGCGCCTGCTGCCTGGATCGTCACGATGAATCTGCCCCTGCACTTCGGTCTGCTCGGTTCACTGGAGGCTGGCCTGATCGCGTTGGTGCTGGGCGTGCTGGTCTTCGCGGCGGTCGAGCACCTCGGCCGGCGTCTGCACTTCAGCCACGGGCACACGCTGGGCATTGCTTGTCTGCTCGCGGTCGCCATCGGCGGCGGCTACGACATCTGGAATCTCGTCTATACCAGCATCGTGCGGCTGGAGTCGCCGCTCTACGCGCGTCTGGCACTGGCCAGGATCCACGATCCCAATGAATTGGGATCGCGCGTGGTGCTGGAAGTAGCCGGGGCGATCGCGGGCGTCGTGGTGGGTTGGAAACTGTTCAGCTCCGGCAGCTGGGACGACGAGGCGCCGACCGCGTAAAACCACGCGCTGAAATGCGGCGTGGTTCGCATATTTCCATGCATTGAATGCGGTGCTTCTGTTTGGCTCACCGAGGTCTAACAGACGGCTAGACGCAAACATTCGGCGGGTGGTTAAGAGGATGTTTTGCAGGAAATTGCGGCGGGTTTTACGTTCATTCGGGTTGGGTAAGGTGGGGCCATGTGCGGCGACACCGCGCATTCCCAAGCCAAGGAGACCACCCAATGAAGAATCGCAACCGCACCTCGCTGCTCGCCGCCACCGCCGCTCTTGCCGCCGCCCTGGCGCTGCCGGCCATGGCGCAGAGTACGCAGCAGGATGCCGCCGCGACGTCGGCCCAGTCGGGAAGTTCTGCCACTACTGCAGCGCAGCCTGCGCAATCCGGCGGCGGCCAGACCTGGGCGAGTGTCGACACCGACAGCGACGGCGCCATCAGCACGCAAGAGGCCCAGGTCAACGCCGGGCTTGCGCAGATCTTCAATGACGCCGATTCGGACAAGAACGGCAAACTGACCCCGGATGAATACAAGGCCTTTGTCGTCAAGCAGCAGGGCGGCGCCGCGGCGAGCGGGTCGCAGGGCAACTGAGGGAGGAGTACGCAACGCAGTGAGTTCGTTTGCTGACATGTTCTTTCGATATCAGGAGGCAGCTTCCGCAGTCGCAGTTGTTTGAACAGCGGTTCGATCCGCAGCATCGCTGTCAGATGCCCGGCTCGGGCATGTACTTGAGCAAATAGCAGCATGACCAGGTAACAGGATGGACACGCGGGAGCGATCTGCCAGGGTCGCTCCCGTTTTCTTTACGTGCGCCGCGCTACATTCGCCGGCCCGTCTTCTTGGCACATGCCCATGCTGCCGCGCATTGCCGTGTTAATCGGCCTGTCGAACCCACTGTGGGCCCTGGCGGCGCCGCCAGAGTTGCCGCCCGCCAACCCGCCACGTGCGGGGTCTTCCAGCGCAGGACCGGCAGCACCGGTAATGGCGCCGTTGCCGATCGACCCACCGTCGCCTGCCACCACGCCCTTGCTACCGGCCGACGCTGCCGCGCCATCGGCTGCCAAGGGTGGGGCAGAGGCCGCGCTGGTGCCACAAGCCGGCACGCTGGCGCCACGCACCTTCCGCAGCCTGGACAGCGATGCCGATGGTGCATTGACCCCGGCCGAAGCCGGCGCCGACCCCGTCCTGCGCGAGAATTTTGCAGGCTTCGACAGCAATGGCGATGGGCGCCTGTCGCGCGACGAATTTGCCAGCTACCAGCCCGGCCCGGGTGATGCCGCAGGGGATTGATCGCAGCAGCGCTCCAGTGCGCTGCTAAACTGTCGCGATGAGCTCTCTTGCACAGCGCGACGGCCAGGCGATCCAACTGGTCGGCTTCGACGGCGACGATACCCTCTGGAAAAGCGAGGACTATTACCGCACTGCCGAGGCGGATTTCGAAGCGATCCTGGCCGCGTATCTGGATCTGGGCGACAGCCGCATGCAGCAGCATCTGCTGGCGGTGGAACGGCGCAATCTCAAGGTGTTCGGCTACGGCGCCAAGGGCATGACGCTGTCGATGATCGAGACAGCGATCGAACTGACGCAGGCGCGCATCGATGCACGCGACATCCAGCGTATCGTCGAAATCGGCCGGGCCACGCTGCAGCACCCGGTGGAGGTGATTGCCGGCGTGCGCGAGGCGGTCAGCGCGATTGCCGCCGACTATGCGGTGGTGCTGATCACCAAGGGCGACCTGTTCCACCAGGAGCAAAAGATCGAGCAGTCCGGTCTGGCCGATCTGTTTCCGCGCGTGGAGGTGGTGTCCGAAAAGGATCCCCACACCTATGCGCGCGTGCTGGGCGAGTTCGACCTGCCGGCGCAGCGCTTTGTGATGATCGGCAATTCCCTGCGCTCGGACGTGGAGCCGGTGCTGGCCATCGGCGGCTGGGGGATCTACACCCCGTACGCGGTCACCTGGGCGCACGAGCAGGAGCACGGGGTGGCCGCCGACGAACCGCGCATGCGCGAAGTGCCCGACGCCGCCGGCTGGCCGGCGGCGGTGCATGGCCTGGATGCACTGGCCAGGCAGCACGCGCTAAGCTGAGCATCGCGGCACGCGTCTGCGGGCATGGGGAGCGGCCGCGGCCGCTTGGGATACCTGCTCCGTATCGACTCGCCTTAGGTCGTCGCACCGCCGTGGTAGTGGCTGGATTTTCCACGTCGGCTGCAGGAGCCAGGGGCGGGCGTGACCGTGGCGCCGGTTTGCAGATGCTATGAATCAACATGCGGGCGTATCGCAGTGCCCGCCAACAGGACGTTCCGGCCACCAGGCGTGCGTGGCCGACCTTGGAGGGATTGCCCATGAACATGTTGTCCGTCATCCATCATGCAGTGCTGGCCGTTGCGCTGGGGCTGCTTGTGGGCGCCACGCCGCTTGCGGCGGCCGAGCTGGAAGAAGAAATCATCACCCCGAGCGAGGTGATCTTTCGCGACGGGCAGCCGTACTACGACGATGCGGGCGACTATGTGCGTCTTCGCACGCGCAAGTTGGGTGGGGAGACCGTGTATTTCCGCACCGTCCGCTTCGACCGAGAGCAAGGCTATGTGGATGCGCACGGCCAGAGCATCGCGACATTGCAGTCCCGCCCGACTGCGGGCGATCGCGCTTCCGCGTTTTCGGCCGATCGATATTCCGATGCCCGATACGGCGGTGCCTATAGCGGTTATGGCTATGGCCGTGAGCTACGGTTTGGTGCATCGCGCAACCGTCCGTATGGGCAGATCTACTACGGCAACGGCCTGTACGGGCCGGACCCGTACAGCAGCCCACACAACCGCGATGCGCGTCAGCGTTACATCGGTCCCGGTTACGTGGGCTCCTGCGACCTGAGCGGCTGCCGCGAGGTGCATTCCATCGGCTTTTACGATCTGCGCTGACACGCGTGTGGCCTGACACCGGCGCGTGCATGCGGCATCATCGGGGCATGCCTGCCTCACGCTCACCTCGGTTGCGATCGCTGCCACTGCTGGCTGCCCTTCTGGCTCCGGCGCTGGCAATGGCACAGGGCGTATCGGCGCCGGCTGCCGGCATCCCGGCGCAAGAGGCTGCGCCGGCGGTGATGCCCGGCACCGGCGATGCGTGGGTGGACCAGCATCTTGCCGATATGGGCAGCTATGCGCAGCGCTATCCCGACAGTTTCATCGATGAGGTTGCCCGCTATACCGAGACCCCGCGCGGCTATGTGCAGGCGCTGTTGCAGGTGCATGGCTGGCATGCCGGCGACATCTACTTCGCCTGCGCGTGGGCGCACACGGTGCAGCTGTCGTGCCGCGAAAGCGTGCGCGCCTACACGCGCGACCATCATGACGGCTGGGAGGGTGTGATCACGCGGCTGTCGGTGGCACCGGATAACGCGCATCTGCGCGCGCTGCGGCATGCCATCGTCGCCAGCTACGACCGCTGGGAACGGCCGATCACCCTCGACGCAATCCTACGTCGCCAGCTCGGCGATCATGCGCAGCGGCTGGAGGCTGCGCGCGAGGCCAGCGAGGCGGCCGACGCCGCAGCGCAGGCGGGGTTGTAACGCGGCGCAAGGCGCCTCGCCGGAGTCGGGCATGCTACGGCTGGCTGTCTGCGCGGCAACGCGCGGGCGCGATGCTGCCGTGCAGCTGGTCGCCGCGGGGTGCGGTCGGCGAGAATGCCGCAACGCCGGCGTTGGCCGGCACTGCCAAGACCAGCCCATGCGCGATACCGTGTTTGTCTCCCCCGATCACATCCGCAGCCTGTTCGCGCAGGCGATGTCGGACATGTATCGCGCCGAGGTGCCGTTGTACGGCGACCTGATGGCGCTGGTGGCGCAGGTCAACGCCGACACCCTGAGCGCCGATCCGGCCCTGGCCGCGCGCCTGCAGCGCAATGACGAGCGTGCACGCCTGGATCTGGAACGGCATGGCGCCATCCGGGTCGGCACGGCGCAGGAACTGGCCACGCTGCGGCGGCTGTTTGCGGTGATGGGCATGCATCCGGTGGGGTATTACGACTTGTCGGTAGCGGGTGTGCCGGTGCATTCCACCGCGTTCCGCCCGATCGACGAGGCGGCGCTGTCGGCCAATCCATTCCGCGTGTTCACCTCCTTGCTGCGGCTGGAATTGATCGAAGACGCCGCGCTTCGTGCGCAGGCGGCGCAAATCCTGGAGCAGCGGCAGATCTTCACTGCCGCCGCGCTGGAGCTGATCGAACAGCACGAGCGTCATGGTGGACTGGAAGCGGCGCAGGCGCAGCAGTTCGTGGCCGAAGCGCTGGAAACCTTCCGCTGGCATGGCGATGCCACGGTCTCGCTGCCGACCTACCACGCGTTGAGCCAGGCGCACAAGCTGATCGCCGACGTGGTGAGTTTCCACGGCCCGCATATCAATCACCTGACGCCGCGCACGCTGGATATCGATGCGGCGCAGGCGCAGATGCAGCGCGCCGGTATCGATGCCAAGGCGGTGATCGAGGGGCCGCCGCGTCGGCGTGTGCCGATCCTGCTGCGCCAGACCAGCTTCAAGGCCCTGGAGGAGCCGGTGCGCTTTGTCGGCGACAGCGGGCAGGCCGAGCACGGCACGCATACCGCACGCTTCGGCGAGATCGAGCAGCGCGGACTCGCACTGACCCCCAAGGGCCGCGCGCTGTACGACGCGCTCTTGGCGCAGGCCCGCGACAGCGATGGCGCGGGCAGCACCGGCGCCGATTACGCCACGCGTCTGCAGACCGCGTTCGTGGCGTTTCCCGACGACGAAGCCGTGCTGCGTCAGGAAGGCCTGGGCTACTTCCGCTACGCGCTGACCGAGGCCGGACGTGCCGACCCTGCGCAAGTGGCGGCACTGCCGGCAGAAACCGCGATTGCGCTCGGTCTGCTCAGTGCCGATCCGATCATCTATGAAGACTTCCTGCCGGTGAGTGCGGCCGGCATCTTCCAGTCCAATCTCGGTGGCGCCGAGCAACGCGCCTACGCCGCCCATTCGAGCAAGCGCAGCTTCGAACAGGCGCTGGGTGCGCAGGTACACGATGAGTGCGCGTTGTACGCACAGCTGGAACGGGCGTCGCTGCAGGCGTTGCTGGTGTAGCGGTCCCGTCGCGGCGCGTGCGTGTGCAGGCCTGCGATCTGCCGGCCCTGTCGCGCGTGGCGTGATCGCGCGGTGCACATTGCAAGGATGTGCGCCGCTGCGGATTCGGATGGCGCACCCTCGACGTCAGGCCAGGAAAGCAGACGAGATTCCGCTCAGCAGCGGCGTCTGGATGCGGTCAGGCGGTGGGCTCAGGCCAAAAGCTTGGTGAGTCGAGGGCGCGATGCCCTCACCACGCCGCAAGTACGTCCATGTAGGCGCGGTGGCGGCATCCATGCCGCCCCACACGGTCCCGCAAGCGGCGAGGGCAACGCACCAGGACGTCGGTCGGTTGTCGGGTCAAAAAAAGCCATCGCTACGCCTGCTCTGGGGACGCCGAGACGGTTGCCGTCGACGTGTTGAAACCTCGCGTCTGCTCTGCCCGTCTTGGGAGGCTGAGTGGGAGCGCCGTTACCGAACAATGCGCGTCATGCATTGCTTGCACCATGCGCATCGACCATCTCGATGGGTCCTTGCCCGCCCACCGTCGCGGGACCTTACGCGGCATGGATGCCGCGTAAGAGCCTACAGGGATGTACTTGCGGCGTGTCCTGCGATGGTGGGCGGGCAAGGGCCCCGCAGCCAACCCACAGATCAGCCACTCTAGGACTGATCCATCAGTACTGCCCAATCACACCAAGACATCCAAAAATTCGACTCTTAGCATCGTTTGAGTTCAGTCAACGCCGAGCACGTCGAGGGCGAGGTGTCCTCAGCACTTGCGGGACACGCCGTAAGTACGTCCATGTAGGTTCGGTGGCGGCATGCATGCCGCCACACGGTCCCGCAAGCGGCGAGGGCACCGCACCTGCCAACGTGGTCGTGTACCGATGGGAACCAGAAAGCCTGCGCCATCCATATGGCGGTGAGCTTAGTAAAAAAAGCCCGATCTGTTACCCAAACAAAGACCGCACGCGTCTGGCGGGGTGCGGTCTTTTGAGCAGGCTCAGTGCGCCGAGGTTGCCGGGCGCCGTGCCGCCGCGCGCTCGGCCCGACGTGCACGCGCGCGTGCGCGCCGCGCCTTCCAGCGTTCGCTCAGGCAGGAGAAGATCACGTACAGCGCCGGGGTGCTGAGCAGGGTCAGGCCCTGCGAGAAGATCAGCCCGCCGATCATCGCGATGCCCAGCGGGCGGCGCAGTTCCGAGCCTTCGCCCAGGCCCACCGCCAGCGGGACTGCGGCCAGGATCGCCACCATCGTGGTCATCATGATCGGGCGGAAGCGCACGATCGAGGCTTCGCGCGCAGCCGCGCGCGCATCCATGCCGTGCACGCGCTGCGCCACCAGCGCGAAGTCGATCATCATGATCGCGTTCTTCTTGACGATGCCGATCAGCAGCACCAACGCGATCATCGAGATCACCGACAACTCCGTGTTGGTGAGGAACAACGCCAGCAGCGCGCCGACGCCGGCGGCCGGCAGCGTGGACAGGATGGTCACCGGGTGGATCAGGCTCTCGTACAGCATGCCCAGCACGATGTAGACGGTGAGCACTGCGGCCAGCAGCAACACGCCCATCGAGTTGGGGCTGAGTTGCACGTTGAAGCTGTCGTCGCCGCTGAGGCGGATGCCGTCGGGCATCCGCAAGCCCTCCACGGTGGACTTGATGATCAGGTCCGCCTCGCCGGTGCTCACGCCCGGTGCGAGGTTGTAGCTCAGATCCATCGTGGTGTACTGGTTTTCGTGGACGATCTGCGGCGGCGCCAGCCCGGGCACCTGGGTGGCGACGGAGGTGATCGGCACCATCAGGCCGGCGCGATTGGGCACGAACACCTGATCCAGCGCCTTGGGCGTTGCCGTCTGCGAGGGCAGTGCATTGACCACCACGCTGTACTGGTTGAGATCCGAATAGATGGTGGAAATGGAGCGCTGGCCGAACGCGCCATACAGCGCGCCATCGATGGCACCGACCGAAATGCCCAGGCGCGCGGCCTTGGCGCGGTCGATCACGATGTTCTGGCGCAGGCCCGAGGTATCCACGTCGGTGCCGACATCGCGCAGGCGCGGATTCTTCTTCAACGCGGCCTGCAGTTTGGGCAACCATTCCTGCAGCTGGGCCAGGTCGTTGCCCTGCAGCGAGACACGGTACTGCGCGCCCTGGCTGGTGCCGCCACCGCCGTCGCTGGGCAGGTCCTGGATCGCGCGCAGACGCAGATCCAGATCCGGGTAACGGTCGGCCTTGGCGCTCAGGCGCGCGACCACTTGCGCGGTGGTCTCGCGGCGGCCTTCGTCGCGCTTCTTCAATTCGATGTTGAACGACGCACTGGAACCCTGGCGACCGGAACCCAGCCGTGCACCGACGGTCTTCACCGCCGGGTCGGCCATCAACATGTCGGTGATGCGGCGCTGGCGGCTGACCATGTCGGCAAACGACACCGTCGCGCTGGAATTGGCGCGGCCCCAGATCAGGCCGGTGTCCTGCGCCGGGAACGAGCCCTTCTTGACCGCACCGCCGAGGAAGACGGTGGCGGCGATCAGCAGCAGCGGCGTCAGCGACAGCAGCAAGGCGTGCCGCAGCGAGAAATCCAGCGCCACCGTGTACACCGCGAGCATGCGCTCGTGCATGTGGTCCAGCCAGGCGCCGAAACGGCTAGGTTTTTCCGGTTCGGTGTGCGCGGACAGAAAGCGGCTGCACAGCGCCGGCGTCAGGGTCAGCGACACCAGCATCGACACCACGATCGCCGCCACCAGGGTCACGGTGAACTCGCGGAAGAACGCGCCGATCATGCCGCTGGCAAACAGCATCGGAATGAACACCGCCACCAGCGAGGCAGTGATCGACACGATGGTGAAGCCGATCTCGCGCGCACCGGCCAATGCGGCATCCAGACGCGGCATGCCTTCGTCCAGATGCCGCATGATGTTTTCGATCACCACGATCGCATCGTCGACCACAAAGCCAATGGCGATCACCAGCGCCAGCAGGCTGAGGTTGTTCAAGGTGAAGCCCAGTACGTACATCACCAGCGCCGAGCCGGCCAGCGACAGCGGCACGGTGACCGCCGCGATCAGCGTCGGGGCCAGGCGGCGCAGAAACAGTGCCATGGTCAGGATCACCATCACCAGGCTGATCATCAGCGTGGCCTGCACCTCGTGCAGCGAGGCGCGGATGGTCGGGGTGCGGTCGAAGTAGGGCGTCAGCGTGGTGCCGGGCTGCAGGTAGGCGCGCAGCTCGGGAATCTGCGCCTTTACCTGGTCCACGGTTTCGACGATGTTGGCGCCGGCGCGGGTGAAGGCATACATCACCACCGCCGGCTTGCCGTCGAACCAGGCCGCCTGGTAGGCGTCCTGCTGGCCGTCGTAGACGGTGGCCACATCGCCCAGCCGCACGATGCGCCCATTGGACTGTGTGGAGATTGCCAGCTGCGCGAAGTCGGCGGCCTTGGACACCGAATCGTTGGCCACGATCGCCATGGTGGTGTTGCCGTCGGACAGAAACCCGGTCGGCGAGGTGACGTTGGCCGCGCGCACCGCGTTGCGCAGGTCGTCCGGGGTCAGGCCCAGCGCGTTGAGCGCACGCAGGTCCACGTCCACGCGGACCGCCGGCGTGGAGGCGCCTGCGATGTCGACCGAACTGATGCCGGTGATCTGGCGCAGCCGTTGCGCCAGCAGCGAGTCGGCAACGTTGTAGAGCTCATCGGCCGATTGCGTGTCCGAGGTCAGCGCGATGGCGATGACCGGGTCGTCGTTCGGGTTGGCTTTCGAATAGATCGGCGTGCCGAGCCCGGACGGCAGGTCCGACTGCGAGGAGTTGATCGCGGTCTGCACGTCCTGCGCGGCCGAATCGATGTTGCGATTGCTCTGGAACACCAGCACCACCAGGCTGCTGCTCTCCGAACTGGAGGAGCGCATGCGGTCGATGCCGGGCAGCTGGCCCAGGTGGCGTTCCAGTGGCGCGGTGACGGTGGAGGCCATGGTGCTGGCATCGGCGCCGGACTGCGTGGCGTGCACGAAGATCACCGGAATCTGGATGTTCGGCAACGCCGCCACGCCCAGCCGCAGGTAGCACATCAATCCGATCACGAACAAACCGATCGCCAGCAGCGCGGTGCCGATCGGGCGCTTGATGAAGGGCGCGGAGATGTTCATGGCCGTGGTGCCGGGAGTCGGGATTCGGGAATCGGGAATTGGGAAAGGCCAGAACCAAAGCCGAAACCAAAGCGACTGTCACGCGGGCGATGCCGCGGGCCAGCGGATCGGTCAGCGATACCGCTACCGGTCCTCATGCCGGGCGCTCCGGGCTTGGAGCCGCAGCTGCATCGCCATGACGTGCGGCACGGCGCGCGCGCCAGTCGCGCAGCCGCTCGCCGGCACGTTCCATGTACAGATAGATCACCGGCGTGGTGTACAGCGTCACCAGCTGCGACAGCAGCAGGCCACCGACGATGGCGATGCCGAGCGGACGCCGCAGTTCCGAGCCGATGCCGGTGCCCAGCGCCAGCGGCAGCGCGCCCAGCATCGCCGCGGCGGTGGTCATCATGATCGGGCGGAAGCGCAGCAGGCAGGCGCGGCGGATCGCCTCGTGCGCGTTGGCGCCTTCGCGGCGGGCGTCGATGGCGAAGTCGATCATCATGATCGCGTTCTTCTTGACGATGCCGATCAGCAGCACGATGCCGACGATGCCGTCCACCGACAGGCTCAACCCGCATAGCATCAGTGCCAGCAGCGCGCCGACGCCGGCCGGCGGCAGCGTGGAGATGATCGTCAGCGGATGGATGTAGCTCTCGTACAGCACGCCCAGCACGATGTAGATCACCACGATCGAGGCCAGCAGCAGCCAGACGATATCGGTCTGGCTGCCGGTGAATTCGGCCGCCTTGCCGACGAACTGCGCGTGCACCTGGGTCGGGATCTTCAGGTCCTGGCGCGCCTGCTCGATCGCCGCCACTGCCTGCGACAACGAATGTCCCGGTGCCAGATTGAACGAGATGGTGACCGCCGGCAGCTGCTGCTGGTGGCTGACCACCAGCGGCGTGTTGGTGACCTTGGCCTCGGCCAGTGCGGCCAGCGGAATGATGCTGCCGGCACCGACCACGATGCCGGTGTTCTGCGCGCCCACGCCGGTGGCGGTGGACGAATTGGACGAGGTCAGCTGGCCGAAGCTGGTCGCATTGGTGCCGGTCAGCGCGCCGCTGCCGTTGCTGGCCACCGCCAGCTGATTCATCAATGCGGTGCTGCTGCGGAATTCCGGCGCCACTTCCAGCACCACCCGGTACTGATTGAGCTCGGTGAAGATGGTGGAGATCTGGCGCTGGCCGAAGGCGTCGTACAGCGTGTCGTCGATGGTCTGCATCGGCACGCCGAGCATGCTGGCCTTGTCGCGGTCGATGCTCAGTTCCAGCGCACGGCCCTGGTTGGCCAGGTTGTTGTCCACGTCGGCCAGCTCGGGCAGCTTGCGCATCGCCTCGGTCATGCGCCCGGCCCAGGTGGCCAGCTCGCTGCTGTCCACGTCCGATATCGAATACTGGTATTCGGTGGCGGCCACGCGGGTGTCCAGGGTGACGTCCTGCACCGGCTTGAGGAACAGCGCCACGCCCGGAATGCCGGCCACCGCCTTTTGCAGGCGCGGCAGCACCTCGTCCAGGCCCTCGCGGTCGCCGCGCGTCTTCAGCACGATCGCCAGCTGGCCCTGGTTGATGGTCGGGTTCATGGTGCCGGCGCCGATGAAGGCGGCCACGCCGGTCACCGCCGGGTCCTTCTGCAGCGCCGCGGCTACCGCCTGGGTGCGCTGCTCCATCTGCGGGAACGCCACGTTCTGGTCGGCCTGCACCACGCCGGTGATCAGGCCGGTGTCCTGCTCGGGCAGCAGGCCCTTGGGGATCGCCACGTACAGCACCACGGTCAGCGCCACTGCGCCGATCGCCACCGCCAGGGTCAGCGGCTGGTGCGCCAGCACCCAGTCCAGGCTGCGTTCGTAGGCGCCCACGGTGCGCGTCCACAGGTTGGTCTTGCCGGCGGCGGCGGCGCGTTCGTGCGCGTCCTCGCCTTCGGGCAGGGCGTCGGGCTTGAGCAGGTAGGCGCACATCATCGGCGTCAGCGTCAGCGACACCAGCATCGAGATCACCACCGCAATCGACAGCACCCACGCAAACTCATGGAACAGGCGCCCGGTCACGCCCGGCATCAGCAGCAGCGGCAGGAACACCGCCACCAGCGACACGGTCAGCGACAGCACGGTGAAGCCGATCTGCCTGGCGCCTTCTTCGGCCGCTTCCCGCCCGCTCTTACCCTGTTCGATGTAGCGCACGATGTTCTCGATCATCACGATCGCATCGTCGACCACGAAACCGGTCGCCACCACCAGCGCCATCAGCGACAGGTTGTCCAGCGACATGCCGGCAAACGCCATCACCCCGAAGGTGCCGGCCAGCGACAGCGGCACCGCCACCGAGGGGATGATGGTGGCCCACAGCCGGCGCAGGAACACGAAGATCACCCCCACCACCAGCGCGATGGTCAGCACCAGGGTGAACTTCACCTCGTGCACCGAGGCGCGGATGGTTTCGGTGCGGTCGGAGAACACCTCCAGGTGGACGTCGGCCGGCAGCACCGACTGCAGCTGCGGCAGGATGCTGCGGATCTGCTCCACCGTCTGCACGATGTTGGCGCCGGGCTGGCGTCGGATTTCCAGCAGCACCGCCGGCTTGCCGTCGGCCCAGGCGGCGAGCTGGTCGTTCTCCACGCCGTCGACCACGTTGGCCACATCAGCCAGCCGCACCGGGCGGCCGTTGCTGTAGCTGATGATGGTTTCGCGGTATTGCGCCGCGTCGGTGAGCTGGTCGTTGGTGCCGATGCTGTAGGACTGGGTCTTGCCGTTGAGCGACCCCTTCGGCGCGCTGACATTGGTCTGGGTCAGCGCGCTGCGCAGCGACTCCATGGTCAGGCCCATGTTCGACAGCTGCGCCGGATTGACCTGGATGCGCACCGCCGGGCGCACGTTGCCGGCGATCGACACCAGCCCCACGCCCGGCACCTGCGACAGGCGCTGGGCCAGGATCGCATCGGCATAGCGGTTGACCTCGCGCAGCGGCAGCGAGTCGGAGGTGAGCTTGAGGGTCAGGATCGCCGCGTCGGCCGGATTGACCCGGTTGTAGACCGGTTGATACGGCAATGACGAGGGCAGGGTGGCCTGACGGATCGCCGCCTGCACATCCTGCGCGGCGATGTCGATGTCGCGGTCCATCGAAAACTGCAGGATGATCGTGGACAGGCCTGCCGACGAATCGGAGGTCATCATCTGCAGCCCGGAGATCTGCCCGAACTGGCGCTCCAGCGGCGTGGTCACCAGCGAGGCCATGGTGGTCGCGTTGGCGCCGGGATACTGGGTGGTGACCACCAGGCTGGGTGCATCGATTTCCGGCAGCGCCGAGACCGGCAATTGCCGGTAGCCCAGGATGCCCAGCAGCAGGATGCCCGCCATCAACAACGAGGTGGCGATGGGACGGCGGATGAAGATGGTCGAAAAGCCCACGGGGGGTGTCCTTGCTGAAGACGTCAATCGATGCCGGCGCGCATGGCGCCGATGCGCACCGGTGACGGAAGTCCCGTCGCCGGTGCGCGCGAGTTAGCGCGGACCGCCGCCGCCGCGTCGGCCACCGGCGCCGCCATGGCTCTTGTCCTGCGCGGCCTTGAGTTCGGCCTCGGTGGGCTCCGGCGGGGTCTCGCCGGGCTTGAGTGCACTGACCTTGCTGCCCGGCTTGAGCCGGAACTGGCCTTCGGTGACTACCCGCTCGCCCGGTTTGAGCCCCTTGGTGACCTGCACATGGCTGTCGTCCACTTCCACGCCCTGCACCACGGTGCGCATCTGCGCGGTGTTGTCGCTGCCGACCACGTAGACGTAATCGCCGTCCGGGCCGCGCTGCACGGCCTGGGTCGGCACCACGGTGCCGCCGGAGATGGTGCGCAGCTGCAGGCGCACGTTGACGAACTGGCCCGGCCACAACGCGTTGTCGGTGTTGGCGAAGATCGCACGCGCACCGAAGGTGCCGCTGTCGGCGGCGATGCGGTTGTCGATCACCTCCAGCTTGCCGTCGCCGCTGATCACGTGCGCATCGCCGCGATCCAGCGCCGCCACGTCCAGCGGGGCAGCCGCCTGGCCGCTGCGCACCGCCTGCAACTCGCGCTCGGGCAGGTTGAAGGATACGTAGATCGGGCGGATCTGGGTCAGGGTGACGATGGTGGAGCTGGCGCTGACGATATTGCCCACGTCCACGCCGCGGATGCCGGCAATCCCGTCGATCGGCGCGGTCACGCGGGTGAACTGTAATTGCACCTGCGCCGAGCGCATCTGCGCATCGTTGGCCGCCACCGCCGCCTCGTACTGCGCCACCTGGTTACGCTGGGTATCCAGGTCTGTGCGCGAGACGTACTGCTTGTAGGCCGGGTCGTTGGAGCGCTGGTAGTTCACCCGCGAGGTCGCCAGCAGCGCCTGGTTCTGGCGCTTGGCCGCCAGTGCCTGGTCGTAGCTGGCCTGCAGGGTGCGCGGGTCGATCTGCGCCAGCAGCTCGCCCTTCTTCACTTCCTGGCCTTCCTTGAAGTTGAGGCTCATCAGCTGGCCGCCGACCTGCGGGCTGACCGTGACCGTATTGAGCGCGGTCACCGTGCCCAGCGCGCTGGCGTAGACCGGCACATCCTGGGTGGTGGCGGCCACGACCGTGACCGGCACCGGGCCGCTGTTCTCGGTGCCATTGCCGTCCGGCGCGTCCGCCCGCTTGCCGTGGTTGCCCCCGCCGAACATCCGCATGGCGACGAACACCACGACGAGCACCGCTACGACCAGCAGTGTGATCTTCCAAAAACGCGACATGCGACAACTCCTGATGGCGGGCCGGGCGCTGGTGCGACCGTGGGGCGGCTGTGCGCAGCATATCGTTGCGGTCAGGCAATTGAGCGTTACTGAAGTAACGGCTCGCCGGGCGAAACGACCGCAGCGTTCACGGATGCAGTGCAGCGGCAACGCGCCAGGGCCGATGCGGTTGACCGCAGGACTGAATCGAGCCCCACTGCCGCCCGCCGGGCACGCGCCTGCACTACATTAAGCAACCATCTTCAGAGGATTGCCGATGCGCCACTCCCGCCTGCTGACCAGCGCCTTGCTGCTGGCCCTGCCCACCCTGGCCGCCGCCCAGGCTGCGCCCCGGCCCGAGGTGCAGGCCGCCGCCGCGCCGTTGCAGACCAAGCTGGTGCAGTGGCGCCGCGACTTCCATCAGCACCCGGAACTGTCCAACCGCGAGGAGCGCACCGCCGCCACCGTGGCCGCGCAGCTGCGCAAGCTCGGCCTCAAGCCGCGCACCGGCATCGCCCATCACGGCGTGGTGGCCATCATCAAGGGCGGCAAGCCGGGTCCGAAGATCGCCTTGCGCGCCGACATGGATGCCTTGCCGGTCAAGGAGCAGACCGGCCTGCCGTTTGCCTCCAAGGCCACTGCCGAGTACCGCGGCGAGCAGGTCGGGGTGATGCACGCCTGCGGCCACGACGCCCACACCGCGATCCTGCTCGGGGTGGCCGAGGCGCTGGTCGGCATGCGCGAGCAGCTGCCGGGCGAAGTGATGCTGATCTTCCAGCCCTCCGAGGAAGGCGCGCCGGGCAACGAGGAGGGTGGCGCGTCGCTGATGCTCAAGGAAGGCCTGTTTGCCGACTTCAAGCCACAGGCGGTGTTCGGCCTGCATGTGTTCTCCAGCGTGCAGGCCGGCAAGATCGCCGTGCGCAGTGGCCCGCTGATGGCGGCCTCGGACCGCTTCGCGATCAAGATGATCGGCCGCCAGACGCATGGCTCGGCGCCGTGGAACGGCATCGACCCGATCGTGGCCAGTGCCGACATGATCGGCGCTGCGCAGACCGTGGTCAGCCGCCGCGCCAACCTGTCCAAGCAGCCGGCGGTGCTGAGCTTCGGTGCGATCAAGGGCGGCATCCGCTACAACATCATCCCCGACGACGTGGACATGGTCGGCACCATCCGCACCTTCGACGAAGGCATGCGCCAGCAGATCTTCGCCGATCTCAAGACGGTGGCCGAGCACACCGCCGCCGCCCACGGCGCCACCGTCCAGGCGCAGGTGCCGGACCAGCCCGGCAACCCGGCCACCGTCAACGACCCGGCGCTGACTGCGAAGATGCTGCCCAGCCTGCAGGCCGTGGTCGGCGCCGACAATGTCTACGAGCCGCCGTTGCAGATGGGCGCGGAAGATTTCTCGTTCTACGCCCAGCAGGTGCCGTCGATGTTCTTCTTCGTCGGCTCCACCGCCAAGGGCATCGACCCGGCCACCGCGCCCAGCAACCATTCGCCGCAGTTCCTGCTCGACGAATCGTCGCTGGATGTGGGCTTGCGGGCACTGTTGCAGGTGTCGCTGGATTACCTGCATCAGGGGCAGGCGGGCTGAATCGGGAGCGGGAATCGGGAATCGTGTGCAGTTGCGCGGTTCCCGTTGACCGGTGGCGATCCATTGGTCGGCGGGCTGCTCGGAGCGGCCTGCTGCTGTCGCCAGCGCGCTCCCGCGTTTGCCATATACCTCACGGCCAGCCCGCCCGGCCTAAAATGGCACGATGAATACCCCAGAAGATTCCACCCTCGGCCGTGAGGTTGCCTACCCCAGCGGCTACGATCCGTCGCTGCTGTTTCCGATTCCGCGCGCGGCCGGGCGCGAGGCGATCGGCCTGCGCGGGGCCTTGCCCTTCATCGGGCGTGACCGCTGGCATGCCTATGAACTGAGCTGGCTCGATGCGCAGGGCAAGCCGTGCGTGGCCACTGCCACCTTGCACGTGCCCTGCGATTCGCTGTCATTGATCGAATCCAAGTCGCTCAAGCTGTATCTCAATTCGCTCAACGCCACCCGCTTCAATAGTGCCGAAGCGGTGCGCACGCGCATCGCCACCGACCTGTCCACGCGCGCCGGTGCCGACGTGGCGGTGGAATTCGGCCTGCCGCCGATCGATGCGGTCGGCGAGGGCGAATCGATCGACGCGCTGGACGTCAGTATCGACGACTATGGCCCGCCCAATGCCGCGTATCTGTCGGCGCACGCGCAACCGGCCACCGAACAAGTGCTGACCTCGGCCCTGCTCAAATCCAATTGCCCGGTCACCGGTCAGCCGGATTGGGCCAGCGTCACGCTGCGCTACCGCGGCGCGCCGATCGACCGCGAAGGCCTACTGCGCTATCTGGTGAGTTTCCGCGACCACGCCGAGTTTCATGAGCAATGCGTGGAGCGGATCTTCCATGACGTGCTGCTCCGCTGCGCGCCCGAGTGGCTGGTGGTCGAAGCGCGTTACACCCGTCGTGGCGGGCTGGACATCAACCCCTTGCGCAGCTCACCCAGCGTGCCGACACCGCTGTCGATCTTCCGCGACCTGCGCCAGTAATCGCCGCCATTGCAGGATCGCGCCAGCTTCACGGTGGCGCGATCCACGCTTAACAGCGCACCGCGCACCCTTCAGGCATCGTGATGCAAAGGGATTGCGGCAATGAATGTCGACAAGAAAGCAGATTTCTCCAACGTGACCTCCTCGGTCGACAGCACCGCGGAGGTCGCGCCTGCGGCGGATTTCTCCAACGTTCGCACCAGTGTGCAGAGCACAGCGCAACTGGTTGGCGAATCGGTCACCGTGCAGGCGGGCGACAGTCTGTCCAGCATTGCCAAGCGCCATTACGGCGACGGCAACCTGTGGCCGCGTATTTTCGAGGCCAACCGCGAAACGCTCAAGGATCCGGACAAGATCTTTCCTGGCCAGGTCCTGCAATTGCCGCCGAAGGCCTAGGCGCTCTGCGCACCGCCACTTCTCGAATCCACTTTTCGAAACCGACTTTTAGCTTGATCTTCCGGAGATTGATCCATGCGTACCAAATCCGTTTCCAGCACCCTCGCCATCGCGCTAGCCGGCGTGCTTGCCTTGTCGGGTTGCAGCAAGAAGGCCGACGACGACAGCGTGTCCAAGGATCCGACTTCCGGCGCCGCTACCGAAGCGATGCCGGGCCCGGCCGCAACACCGCCGGCAAGTGACCAGGCTGGCCAGAGCACGGCGACCGGCGCCGCCAGCACCGACAGCGCCGCCACGGCTGGATCGGCAGTCGCGGTGTCCAGCGTGGTGGTCGGCACCGAGGCCGCTGCCGACAAGAGCGTGACACCGTCGGCCAGCATCGGGGCCAAGAGCACCATCATCGTGTCGATCATGACCGACGGCAGCGCCAGCAACGTGCCGGTGTCGGCCAAGATGACCTACCAGGATGGCCAGGTTGCCGGCGAACAGACCGCCACGCTCAATACCAGCGGAGCCGAGACCACCAACCTGAGCTTCAGCAAGCCCGATGGCTGGCCGGCCGGCACCTATACCGTGCAGGCGATGGTGGATGGCAAGCCGGCCGGTACGCCGCAGACCATTACGGTGAAGTAAGCGCGCCGACAGGCAGGCATCTGGCACATCGCTGGCAGCCGACTGCCCGCAAGGCAATTCTTGCGGCTGTTTGATGAGGCGGGAGATGTCGCGCAGCATGCTTGACTCGCTACATGACGCAGCAGGGCGCGATCGCAAGGTCGCGCCCTTTTGCATGGATGGCCTGTTCGTTACAGCTGCATCCATTGCATTGGCCAGGTGGCGGGACGGAGCATCCGCCTGTGGTCGCTTTACCCGGGCGCGGCTCAGACGCGACAATGCCATGCTGATCCATTGCCGCGTTCCGCGCGCAGGCCGATCGGCGTGCCATCAGCGACCTGCGTCGCGCACGCCAACGCCGGTGCCGTGAACACTGGCGCTCCTTCCGACCACACGAGCCCTCGCACCTTATGTCGAAGACACCGAAGATCATCTACACGCTCACCGACGAAGCACCGTATCTGGCCACGCAGTCGCTGCTGCCGATCATCGATGCCTACACCGATACCGCCGGCATCGTGGTCGAAACCCGCGATATCTCGCTGGCTGGCCGCATCCTGTCGCTGTTTCCCGAACACCTGACCGACGCGCAGAAGATCGCCGACGACCTCGGTGAGCTGGGCGCGCTGGCCACCACGCCGGAAGCCAACATCATCAAGCTGCCCAACATCAGCGCCTCGGTGCCGCAGCTCAAGGCCGCCATCGCCGAACTGCAGGGCCAGGGCTATGCGCTGCCGGCGTATCCGGACACGCCCAAGGACGATGCCGAAAAGGACATCAAGGCGCGCTACGACAAGGTCAAGGGCAGCGCGGTCAATCCGGTGCTGCGCGAGGGCAACTCCGATCGCCGCGCGCCGCTGTCGGTGAAGAACTACGCACGCAAGCATCCGCACCGCATGGGCAAGTGGAGCAGCGATTCGAAGTCGCACGTGGCGCACATGGACGAGGGCGATTTCTTTGGCAGCGAGCAATCCACCACCGTGGCCGCTGCCGGCGCGTTGAAGATCGCGTTCGTCGGCAACGACGGCAGCAGCAGCGTGTTGAAGGAAAAAGTCGCGGTCAAGGCCGGCGAGATCGTCGATGCCGCCGTCTTGAGCAAGCGCGCGCTTGCCAGCTTCATCGACGCGCAGATCGCCGATGCCAAGGCCAAGGATGTGCTGTTCTCGGTGCATCTGAAAGCGACCATGATGAAGGTCTCCGACCCGGTGCTGTTCGGCGTGGTGGTCGGCGAGTTCTACAAGGACACGCTGAGCAAGCATGCCGATGCGCTCGCGTCGGTCGGCTTCGATCCCAACAACGGCATCGGCGACCTGTATGCACGTATCGCCACGCTGCCGGAAGCGCAGCAGGCGCAGATCAAGGCCGATATCCAGGCCGAATACGCGCAGCGTCCGGCCCTGGCGATGGTCAACTCCGACAAGGGCATCACCAACCTGCATGTGCCCAGCGACGTGATCGTCGATGCGTCGATGCCGGCAATGATCCGCGACTCCGGTCAGATGTGGAATGCCGAAGGCAAGCTGCAGGACACCAAGGCGGTGATCCCGGATCGCTGCTACGCCGATGTCTACCAGGCCGTGATCGATGACTGCAAGGCGCATGGCGCATTCGATCCGTCCACCATGGGTTCGGTGCCCAACGTCGGCCTGATGGCGCAGAAGGCCGAGGAATACGGCTCGCACGACAAGACCTTTCAGATTGCCGCCGCCGGCACCGTCAAGGTCACCGACGACACCGGCGCCACCGTGTTCGAACATGCGGTGGAAGCCGGCGACCTGTGGCGCATGTGCCAGGTCAAGGACGCGCCGATCCAGGACTGGGTCAAGCTGGCCGTCGAACGTGCGCGCCTGAGCGAGACGCCTGCGGTGTTCTGGCTGGACAAGGCCCGCGCGCACGATGCGCAGGTCATCGCCAAGGTTGACACCTATCTGAAGGATCACGACACCAACGGCCTGGATATCCGCATCCTGCCGCCGGTGGAAGCGACCACCTTCTCGCTGGAGCGCATCCGCAAGGGCCAGGACACCATCTCGGTCACCGGCAACGTGCTGCGCGATTACCTCACCGACCTGTTCCCGATCCTGGAGCTGGGCACCAGCGCCAAGATGCTGTCGATCGTGCCGCTGATGGCCGGTGGCGGCCTGTTCGAGACCGGTGCCGGTGGCTCGGCGCCCAAGCACGTGCAGCAGTTCGTCCAACAGAACAGCCTGCGCTGGGATTCGCTGGGCGAGTTCCTGGCCCTGGCCGCCTCGCTGGAGCATCTGGGCAACCGTTACGACAACCCGTCGGCCACGGTGCTGGCCAAGGCGCTGGACGTGGCCAACGGCCAGTTCCTGGACAACAACAAGTCGCCAGCGCGCAAGGTCGGTGAACTGGACAACCGCGGCAGCCACTTCTATCTGGCGATGTACTGGGCGCAGGCCCTGGCTGCGCAGACCGAGGACACCGCCCTGCAGGCCAAGTTCGCACCGCTCGCCAAGGCCCTGACCGAGAACGAAGCCACCATCGTGGCCGAGCTCAACGGCGCCCAGGGCAAGCCGGTCGAGATCGGCGGCTACTACCACCCCGATCTGGCCAAGGTCAGCGAGGCGATGCGCCCGAGCAAGACCTTCAACGACGTGTTGGCCACGCTGAAGGCCTGATCCAGCGCACCGCCTGTCGGCGGTGTGTGCAGCGATGCGACAGGCAGGGCCCGCCTCGATGAGAGGCGGGCCTTGTCGTTTCCGGCGTTTGCGTGCAACCGCAAGAACGCGGTCGTTGCGTGCCAGGTCTCACGACCTGGCAATGCCTTGCCTGCGAGGGGTCCTGCGCCTCGTTGCGAGCGGCCTGGGCATTTGGCCGACTGTGCGCCTGTTCGATTGGTCGTTGCTCTCGGCTGCACGCCGCAACCTGCGCTGGGTACACTGCGGCCATGAGCCAGCTCCCGTTACCGCCGCAGTCCGAGCGCCGTGCGCTGGCGATCGCCCATGCCGTGTACGACGCCTTCGAGGACTACCACGCCCGGTTTGCCGAGATCACCGCACGCGCCAAACAGCGCTTCGAAACGCGCGACTGGAGCGGCGCGCGCGATGACGCGGTGGCGCGGATCGCGCTGTACGACCAGTACATCAGCGAATGCATGCTGCGCCTGCGCGCGGTACTGCTGGGGCAGGCGCACGATCGCGCGCTGTGGATGCGCGCACGCGTGCATTACGCCGCGCTGCTGCGCGGGCTGATCGATCAGGAGTTGTACAAGACCTTCTACAACACCCTGACCCGGCGTTACTTCGGCACCCACGGCGTGGATGCCGAGATCGAATTCATCGCGCTGGATATCGAGCCGACCGATGCGATCACGGTGCCGGTTGCGCGGCATACGTATGCGGTCTCGCCCGGCCGGCTGACCGACATGCTGGTGCGCGTGCTCGGCGATTATTCCTTCGACGTGCCGTATGCCCATCGCACCCGCTGCGCGGCGGCGATCGCGGTGCGCCTGCTCGACGATCTCGCGCACTGGGGCGAGCACCCGGTGCGCAGCGTGGAACTGCTGGAGACGGTGTTCTATCGCGAGCGCCGCGCCTACCTGGTGGGCCGGGTGTTCGGCGAACATCGCTTCTCGCCCTGCGTCATCGCCCTGGTCAACGACGCCGCCGGCCTGCGCGCCGAAGCGGTGCTGACCCGACGCAGCGATGTCGCGCAATTGTTCAGCAACTCGCGCAGTTACTTCCAGGCCGATCTGGCCACCGTCGGCGATGCGGTGGTGTTCTTGCGTAGCCTGCTCACCCACAAGCCGGTCGACGAGCTGTACACGATGCTCGGGCGCGCCAAGCAGGGCAAGACCGAACGCTATCGCACGTTTTTCAGCCATTTCCAGGCACATCCGTCCGAGCAGCTGGTGCATGCCGATGGCACGCCCGGCATGGTCATGGTGGTGTTTACGCTGCCCAGCTATCCGCTGGTGTTCAAGCTGATTCGCGACCGCTTCGCCTATCCCAAGACCATGAGTCGCGCGCAGGTGGAGGGCAAGTACGAGCTGGTGTTCCAGCTCGATCGCATCGGTCGCTTGCTGGACGCGCAGCCGTATCGTTTCCTGCGGTTTCCCAAATCGCGTTTCGCGCCAGCGTTGCTGGACGAGCTGCAGACCAGCTGCGCGACGAGTCTGAGCGAGGATGGCCAGGACGTGCTGATCGCGCTGTGCTACGTGCAGCGCCGCCTGCGCCCGCTCAATCTCTACCTGCGCGAACAGCTGCCCGAAGCCGCGCATGCGGCCGCGCTGGACTACGGCCAGGCGATCAAGGACATGGCGCGCAACAACATCTTTCCCGGCGACATGCTGCTGAAGAACTTCGGCATCACCCGCCATCAGCGCGCGGTGTTCTACGACTACGACGAGCTGTGCCTGATCACCGAATGCACCTTCCGCGACTGGCCCACGCCCACCACCTACGAAGAACAGATGGCCGCCGAGCCCTGGTTCCATGTCGGCCCGCGCGACGTGTTTCCCGAGCGCTTCGCGCTGTTCATGGGCCTGCCGCCCTCGCAGCTGGAAGCGGTCAAGCACCTGCACCCGGAGCTGTTCGACCCGCAATGGTGGCGCGACCTGCAAACCCGGCTGCGCGAGGATGATTATCCGGACACGCCGCCCTACGCGGACTCGCGTCGTCTGGCGTAGCCGCCCGATGTCGACCTGCAAGGCATGGGCCATGCGAAGTGCCTGCCCGTACAAACCCCGTACCCACAAAAAAGCCCCGCAATGCGGGGCTTTTTTGTATCGAGAATGCCGACCGGATCAGCGCTTCATCGAACTGAAGAACTCGTCGTTGGACTTGGTGGTCTTCATCTTGTCCAGCAGGAATTCCATCGCCGCGATTTCGTCCATCGGGTGCAGCAGCTTGCGCAGGATCCAGATCTTCTGCAGCAGCTCCGGCTCGATCAGCAGATCTTCGCGACGCGTGCCCGAGCGGTTGATGTCGATCGCCGGGTACACGCGCTTTTCGGTGATGCGACGGTTCAGGTGCACTTCGCTGTTGCCGGTGCCCTTGAACTCTTCGTAGATCACCTCGTCCATCTTGCTGCCGGTTTCCACCAGCGCCGTGGCGATGATGGTCAGCGAGCCGCCTTCTTCGACGTTACGGGCCGCACCAAAGAAGCGCTTGGGACGGTGCAGGGCATTGGCGTCCACACCACCGGTGAGCACCTTGCCGGAGCTGGGCACCACGTTGTTGTAGGCGCGTGCCAGGCGGGTGATCGAGTCGAGCAGGATCACCACATCCTTCTTGTGCTCGACCAGGCGCTTGGCGCGCTCGATCACCATCTCGGCGACCTGCACGTGGCGCGCGGCCGGTTCGTCGAAGGTGGAAGAGATGACCTCGCCGCGCACGGTGCGCTGCATTTCGGTCACTTCTTCCGGGCGCTCGTCGATCAGCAGCACGATCATGTGCACTTCGGGATGATTGCTGGTGATGGCCGTGGCCACCTGCTGCATCATCATCGTCTTGCCGGCCTTGGGCGGGGAGACGATCAGCGCGCGCTGGCCCTTGCCCTGCGGCGCCATCAGATCCAGGATGCGGCCGGTGATGTCCTCGGTGGACCCATCGCCACGCTCCAGCCGGAAGCGCCGGCGTGGAAACAGCGGGGTCAGGTTCTCGAACAGCACCTTGTTCTTGCTGGCTTCCAGCGGCTCGCCATTGATGGTGTCGACGATCGACAGCGCGAAATAGCGTTCGCCGTCCTTCGGGAAGCGGATGCGGCCGGACAGGTGATCGCCGGTGCGCAGGTTGAAGCGGCGGATCTGGCTGGGCGAGATATAGGTATCGTCCGGGCCGGCCAGGTAGCTGGCTTCTGCGGCACGCAGGAAGCCAAAGCCGTCGGGCAGGATTTCCAGCACGCCGTCGGCGGCAACGCCCTCGCCGTGGCGGGTCAGCACCTTGAGCAGGGCAAAGATCACGTCCTGCTTGCGCGCGCGCGCCACGCCTTCCTGGATGTTGAGCTGATCGGCGATATCCAGCAGCTTCTGCGCCGGCATCCGCTTGAGATCGCTCAGCGAATAGACCGGGAACCCTTCCGGCACGGCCGGGTGCGGGCGCGCGACGAACGGCTCGTTGCTGCCATCCGACGACGGCATGCCGCCGCCACCTTCGTTGCCGAAGCGGTCGCGCCCACGGTCACGGCGGTTGCGGAAGCGGTCACGGCGGTTGCCCTGCTGGTTCTGGCCCTGGCCCTGGCCTTGCGGGTTCTGGCCGCCATTCTGACCCTGGTCCTGGCCCTGACTTTGCGCCTGGGGCTGACCCTGGTTCTGGCCCTGGCCCTGGCCCTGGCCCTGGCCCCGGTGTTGCGCCTGATTCTGGTTCTGCTGCTGCTGCGCCTGATTGAAGCGCTGCTGCTGCGTCTGGCCACCCTCGCGGGAGTCGCCATGGGTGTTGTCGTTGCCCTGGCTGGCACTGGGGGCGTTACCGGCGTAGGAGGCGCCATCGCTGGACGTCTGCGCCGGTGCCGGGTCGGCAGCGTGCGACGGTGCCTGCGGGGCACGTGGGGTCTCGGGTGCGGGGCTGGCGGGCAAGGGCAGGTTGGGCTGCTGCGCGCCACCATCGTCGGTGGCAGCGGCGGTCTTGCTCACGCGCGGCTTGCGCACGCGCTTCTCGACAGGAGCGTCGACGCTGCTCCCGGTATCGGAGGAAGGATGATCGGACAAGTGCGTGATTCCTCGCTAAGAGTGCGAGCGCCCGGCTGGGGGGCGAACTTTAGGTGATGGGAGTCTAGAAGAGGTTTCTAGAGGGGTACGTCGGCGCACGAACGTGCTCCGGATCAACTGACACTATCACCGCTGCGCGCAACCGCGCAAGCGCCTGCCTCAGCAGGATTTAACTGCTGGCGCATCACGGGGCGCCCATCGCTGGACGCCCACTCGCTCAGGCGGCCGCGCCGCCCAGGGTCTTGTCGATCATCTGGGTCAGCTGGCCCTTGCCAACCGCACCGATCTGGGTGGCCTGCACCTGCCCGTCCTTGAACAGCAACAGCATCGGGATCGAGCGCACGTGGTACTTGATGGCCAGGGCGCGGTTCTGATCCACATTGACCTTGGCAACCTTCAGTCTGCCCTGGTATGTATCGGCCAGATCGTCCAGCACCGGGGCGATCATCTTGCAGGGTCCGCACCACTCGGCCCAGAAATCCACCAGTACCGGTTCGCCGGATTGCAGTACAGCTGTATCGAAGTCGGCATCGCCGACATGTTGAACCTTATCGCTCACGTTGGGTCTCCTGGAAACCAAAACGGCCCGCCCGAACGGGCAGGCCGCTACATTGCGTTAAACTGGGGCATTGCGCGACTGAATCAAGTGTCAGTCCTGAAGCCGCGCTGTCCGCCACAACAGCCGCAGTTTGCGACGCTGTCGGCATCGATGCAAGCCGCGCCCGGGCTGCCCAGGGCGCCTCACGAAGACGGAATAATGAGCGACAAACCGCTGACCGATTTGACTTTTTCCACGTTCGACCTGCATCCGGCGCTGATCACCGGGCTGGAGAGCGCCGGGTTCACCCGCTGTACCCCGATCCAGGCGCTGACCCTGCCGGTCGCGCTGCCGGGCGGCGATGTCGCCGGCCAGGCCCAGACCGGCACCGGCAAGACCCTGGCGTTCCTGGTGGCGGTGATGAACCGCCTGCTGATCCGCCCGGCGCTGGCCGACCGCAAGCCGGAAGACCCGCGCGCGCTGATCCTGGCTCCCACCCGCGAGCTGGCGATCCAGATCCACAAGGATGCGGTCAAGTTCGGCGCCGACCTGGGCCTGCGCTTTGCACTGGTCTACGGCGGAGTGGACTACGACAAGCAGCGCGAGCTGCTGCAGCAGGGCGTGGACGTGATCATCGCCACCCCGGGCCGGCTGATCGACTACGTCAAGCAGCACAAGGTGGTCTCGCTGCACGCCTGCGAGATCTGCGTGCTGGACGAAGCCGACCGCATGTTCGACCTGGGCTTCATCAAGGACATCCGCTTCCTGCTGCGGCGCATGCCCGAGCGCGGCACCCGGCAGACCCTGCTGTTCTCGGCCACGCTCAGCCATCGCGTGCTCGAGCTCGCCTACGAGCACATGAACGAGCCGGAAAAGCTGGTGGTCGAAACCGAGACCATCACCGCCGCACGGGTGCGCCAGCGCATCTATTTCCCGTCCGACGAAGAAAAGCAGACCTTGCTGCTGGGCTTGCTGTCGCGTAGCGAAGGCGCGCGCACCATGGTGTTCGTCAATACCAAGGCGTTCGTCGAGCGCGTGGCGCGCACGCTGGAGCGGCATGGCTACCGGGTCGGCGTGTTGTCGGGCGATGTGCCGCAGAAGAAGCGCGAGTCGCTGCTCAACCGCTTCCAGAAGGGCCAGCTCGAAATCCTGGTCGCCACCGACGTGGCCGCGCGCGGCCTGCATATCGACGGCGTCAAGTACGTCTACAACTACGACCTGCCGTTCGATGCGGAAGATTACGTGCACCGCATCGGCCGCACCGCGCGGCTGGGCGAAGAAGGCGATGCGATCAGCTTCGCCTGCGAGCGCTATGCGATGAGCCTGCCGGACATCGAGGCCTATATCGAGCAGAAGATCCCGGTCGAGCCGGTGACCGCCGAGCTGCTGACGCCGCTGCCGCGCACCCCGCGCGCGCCGGTGGAAGGCGAGGAGGCCGATGACGACGCTGGCGACAGCGTGGGTACGATCTTCCGCGAGGCGCGCGAGCAGCGGGCCGCCGAAGAGCAGCGTCGCGGCGGTGGTCGCAGCGGCCCGGGCGGCGCAGCGCGCAGCGGCAGTGGCGGCGGTCGTCGCGACGGCGGCAGTGCCGATGGCAAGCCGCGTCCGCGTCGCAAGCCGCGGGTGGAGGGCGAAGCCCCGGCAGCGGCCGCGCCGGGCGAAACGCCGGTGGTTGCCGCCGCGTCGGTCGAGGCACCGTCCACCGTCGTGGCCGATGCCGAGCGCGCACCGCGCAAGCGTCGTCGTCGCCGCAACGGCCGCCCGGTCGAAGGGGCCGAGCCGGCAGTGGCCTCCACGCCGGTCGCCGCACCTGCCGCACCGCGCAAGCCCACCCAGGTGGTCGCCAAGCCGGTGCGCAGCGCCGCCAAGCCGTCCGGCAGCCCGTCGCTGCTGAGCCGTATCGGTCGTCGCCTGCGTTCGCTGGTCTCGGGCAGCTGATCGCACGCAATGCCAATCGCATCGCCGGGCTCCGGCGATGCGACGCAAGCGCTGGCGCTCCGGCATAATCGCTGGATGACCGTTCTGCGTTTCGACAACGTCAGCAAGCACTACGCCGGTGGCCACCAGGCGCTGACCGATGTCAGCTTCGAAGTGGCCGATGGCGAGATGCTGTTCGTGACCGGCCACTCCGGCGCCGGCAAAAGTACCCTGCTCAAATTGATCCATCTCAGCGAGCGGCCCAGCCAGGGCACGGTGCTGCTGGGCGAGCGCAACCTGCTCAAGGTGCGCGGCCGGCAGATTCCGCTGCATCGTCGTCAGGTGGGTGCGGTCTACCAGGACCATCGCCTGCTCAACGACCGCAGCATCGCCGAGAACGTGGCCTTGCCGTTGATCCTGCGCGGCACCCGCCGTGCCGAGATCGGCAAGCGCGTGCGTTCGGCATTGGAGCGGATCGGGCTGGCCCATCGCGAGAAGGCGCTGCCGTCGCAGTTGTCGGCCGGCGAGCAGCAACGCGTGGGCATTGCCCGCGCCATCGTCGGCGAGCCGCGCCTGCTGGTGGCCGATGAGCCCACCGGCAATCTCGACCCGGCACTGGCTGCCGAAATCATGCAGTTGTTCGCCGAGCTGCCGGCACGCGGTACCAGCGTGCTGGTGGTCAGTCACGATCTGGCCCTGCTCAAGCAGATGCGCAAGCGCGTGCTGATCCTGGACCACGGCCGGCTGGTCGACGACATCTCGCCGCAGGATCTGGCCGAATGAGCAAGCCCGCCAATACCGAAGCCGTCGCCCCCTCGCGGTTCGGCGTGTGGATCGACCACCATCTGCACAGCATCGCCTTCAGCCTGGGGCGGGCCATGCGCAAGCCCTGGGCCACCTTGCTGACCATCGTGGTGATGGCGCTGGCGCTGGCCTTGCCGCTGGGGTTGTCGATCGCGCTGGACAACGTCAAGTTGCTGGCAGGCAGCGTGCAGCAGTCGCGCGAGATCAATCTGTTCCTGAAGGTCCAGATCGGTGCCGAGGCCGCGCAGGCGCTGGCCGGTGAACTGCGTGCCCGCCCGGACGTTGCCCAGGTCACGTTGCGCACGCCGGGGCAGGGGCTGGCCGAGCTGCGCGAGAGCGCCAAGCTCGACGAGGCGATCGACGCACTCGGCGACAACCCGCTGCCCACGCTGTTGATCGTCACGCCCACCGAGACGGCCGACGATGCGCAACTGGCCGGCGCACTGCAGGCCTTGCCGCAGGCCGATCAGGTGCAGCACGACGCGCTGTGGCGCAAGCGCCTGGATGGCTGGCTGCATTTCGGCGAGCGGCTGGTGCAGGTGCTGTCGGCACTGCTCGGGATCGGCGCGGTGCTGGTGGTCGGCAACACGGTGCGGCTGGATATCCAGTCGCGGCGCGAGGAGATCGGCGTGCTGCAGTTGCTGGGCGCCAGCGATGGCTTCATCCGGCGCCCGTTCCTGTATCTGGGTGCCTGGTACGGGCTCGGTGCCGGCGCCGTGGCGCTGGCGCTGATCGCCGCCTCCGGGCTGGCGCTGCGCGCGCCGTTGGCGAGCCTGGCCGACAGTTACGGCAGCTCCTTTACCCTGCACGGGCTGGATCTGCTGCATTCTGCGATGGTGCTGGTCGGCACCCTGGTCCTGGGCTGGCTGGGCGCCTGGCTGGTGACCGGCCATTTCCTTCGCCAGACCCGTCCCACCGAGACCTGAGGCCTGCCATGCATCCACCAGATCTCAAGCATCTGATCAGCGACGCGCCGCGCGTGATGGTGGTTGATGGCTCCAAGCTGGTGCGCAAGCTGATCGCCGATGTGCTGCAGCGGGATCTGCCCAACGTGCAGGTGATCGGCTGCTCCAGCATCGCCGAAGCGCGCCAGGCGCTGGAAGCCGGTGCGGTGGATCTGGTCACCACCTCGCTGTCGCTGCCCGACGGTGACGGCCTGACGCTGGCGCGCAGCGTGCGCGAGGCGGCCGGCCAGGCCTATGTGCCGGTGATCGTGGTCTCCGGCGATGCCCAGCAGCATCTGGTGGAGCGTCGCTTCACCGAGTACGTCACCGACTACTTCGACAAGGCGCTGGGCCACGAAGCCCTGGCGACCTTCATCCGCGGCTATGTGCAGCCCGAGCCGGTGGTCGGCGCGACCGTGCTGTACATCGAGGACAGCCGTGTGGTGGCCGAGGCGACCAAGCGCATGCTCGAGCGGCAGAGCCTGAAGGTCATCCACGTACTCACCGCCGAGGACGCCTTTGCGCTGCTGACCGCCGAATCGCTGGGCCGCACCGAACGCCGCATCGACGTGGTGCTGACCGACGTCACCCTGAAGGGCGAGCTCAACGGCCGTGACGTGGTCGAGCGCATCCGCATCGATTTCGCCTACGGCAAGCGCCGCCTGCCGGTGCTGGTGATGACCGGCGACACCAATCCGCGCAACCAGTCCGAACTGCTGCGCGCCGGCGCCAACGATCTGGTGCAAAAACCCATCGAAGAACGTCTGCTGGTGACCAAGGTGCTGTTCCAGCTGCGCCTGGCACGGCTCGAGGACCAGGCCGTCACGCTATGACCGAAGTGGCTGAAGTGGAAGCGCGTATCCAGCTGGAACCGTCATGGAAGGCGCGGGTGGGCGATTGGCTGCTGCGCCCGGAGATGCAGGCGCTGTCTGCATTCCTGCGCCAGCGCAAGGCGGCCGGGGCGCGGGTGTTCCCGCCGGGTCCGCAGATCTTTGCCGCCTTCGACGCCACCCCGTTCGAGCAGGTCAAGGTGGTGATCCTGGGCCAGGACCCGTATCACGGCGAAGGCCAGGCGCATGGGCTGTGTTTTTCGGTGCTGCCTGGCGTGCCGGTGCCGCCGTCGCTGCTCAACATCTACAAGGAGATCCAGGACGACCTGGGGATTGCGCGGCCGGACCATGGCTATCTGATGCCGTGGGCGCGCCAGGGCGTGCTGCTGCTCAATGCGGTGCTGACGGTGGAGCAGGGCCGGGCCGGCGCGCACCAGAACAAGGGCTGGGAAGGCTTTACCGACCATGTCGTGGAAACCCTCAACCGCGAGCGCGAAGGCCTGGTGTTCCTGCTCTGGGGCAGCTATGCGCAGTCCAAGGGCAAGGTCATAGACCAGGCGCGCCATCGCGTGTTCAAGGCCCCGCATCCGTCGCCGTTGTCGGCGCATCGCGGCTTTCTGGGCTGCCAGCACTTTTCCAAGACCAACGAACACCTGCAGCGCCGCGGGCTGGGCCCGATCGACTGGTCGCTGCCGCCGCGCAACACGCTGGACACCACTTCGGCCAGCGGCTGAACGGCGCTGGCGCCGTTGCATTTCGCGACGTGATTGTCACGGTCTGCGCAGGGCCGCGGTGGTAGCGTAGGGGCCAGAATTCGGAAACTGCGCCGTAGAACGACGACGATGCCAAAAGCCCGAACGTCCTATAAATGGAACGCTGGGAACTCTTCCTGTACCCGGCAGTCCAATAGTTCGACTGCTAAGATGGTGCCCTATGAACCAGATTACCTCGACTGCCCTTGTGGCAAACAATCTCCCGATTCCCAGTGCGCTCGGTTCGCTGGACGCCTACATCGGTGCCGTGCACCAGATCCCGGTGCTGTCGGTCGATGAGGAACAGAATCTCGCCCGTCGCTTCCGTGACGAGCTGGATCTGGATGCCGCGCGCGAACTGGTCCATTCCCACCTGCGCTTCGTGGTGCACGTCGCTCGCGGCTACAACGGCTACGGCCTGCCGCTGGGCGACCTGATCCAGGAAGGCAATATCGGCCTGATGAAGGCGGTCAAGCGCTTCGACCCGGAAATGGGCGTGCGCCTGGTCAGCTTCGCGGTGCACTGGATCCGTGCCGAAATGCACGAGTTCATCCTGAAGAACTGGCGCATCGTCAAGGTCGCCACGACCAAGGCGCAGCGCAAGCTGTTCTTCAACCTGCGCAAGTCCAAGACCCGCCTGGGCTGGCTCAATGCCTCCGAAGTGACGGCCGTTGCCAAGGACCTGAACGTCTCCGAGCGCGAAGTGATGGAGATGGAGTCGCGTCTGTCCGGTCGCGATATCGGCTTCGATGCCTCGTCCGACGAAGACGACGATCACGGCCCGCCGTCGCCGGTGAGCTACCTGGTGGCCAACGACGAAGATCCGTCGCAAGCCTATGAGCGTCATGACAGCGAAGACAATCAGCTGCAGTTGCTGCGCGAAGGCATGGCCGGTCTGGACACGCGCTCGCGCGACATCGTCAAGCGTCGCTGGCTGGATTCCGACTCCAAGGTGACGCTGCAGGAGCTGGCCGACGAGTACGGCGTGTCGGCCGAGCGTATCCGCCAGATCGAGGCGAACGCGCTGAAGAAGATGAAGGCACTGTTCGTGGCCTGATCGTTCGATCATGCTGCAGGTGTTGCACAAACGGCCCGGTCTTCCGGGCCGTTTGCATGTGTGGTGCTGGCGATACATCGCGTGCGAAGACGCGTGGTTGTCCACTGCTGATCGACCACGCGCTGCGTCCACCTGCGCTACTCCGGCAGGCGCGCCACCGGCAGGTGCCAGCCGTAGCGGATGGCCATGAAACGCAGCCCGAAACAGACCAGCGCGCCGGTCGCCAGCGACCAGGCCTGTGGCACCGCGAGCACGTGCCCGATCGCGACCAGGCCGCCGCCGGCCAGCGCGGCGACGGCGTACAGCTCGGCCTGCAGCACCACCGGGGTGCGCGCCACCAGCAGATCGCGGGCGATGCCGCCGCCGATGCCGCTGAGCATGCCCAGCAAGGTCGCGCTGAGCGGGCTGAGCTGGTAGTCGAGCGCCTTGCTGGTGCCGTAGACCGCAAACAGCGCCAGCCCGGCCGCGTCGAACAGCTGCACCGGGTTGCGCAGCCGCTCCACCGCCGCATGCCAGTAGAAACCAGCCACGCCGGCCAGGCAGGCGACCAGCAGATACTGCGGATGCACCAGTGCCGCTGGCGGGGTGGCGCCGATCAGCACATCGCGCACGATGCCGCCGGACACCGCCGCCGCGCACGACAGCACCAGCACGCCGAACAGATCCAGGCGATTGCGCACCGCCACGGTGGCGCCGCTGAGGGCGAACACGAAGGTGCCGAGCAGATCCAGCAGAAACAGGAGAGTGGCCACGATCAGACCGTCGCATCAGGCCGCACAGCATCGCGTACGGCCTGCGACGCTGTCATCCGTCCTTGCTGCTGGGCGGCGGGTCGTCGGTGGCGCCGCCGAAAATGATGCGCGCGGCACGCTGGTAGCTCCAGTACGCCATCGCCCAGTTCACCAGCACCACGAAGCGGTTGCGGAAGCCGATCAGGAAGTACACGTGCGCGGCCAGCCAGAACCACCAGGCCACGATGCCGGAGAGCTTGAGCTTGCCGACATGCACGATGGCGGCCATGCGGCCGATCGTGGCCAGGTTGCCGTAGTCCTGATAACGGAAGGCCGGTGCAGGCTGGCCGCGGTGGCGGGCGCGGATTGCCTTGGCGATGTGCTTGCCCATCTGCTTTGCCGCCGGTGCCACACCCGGCACCGGACGGCCGTCCTGCTGGACCGAGGCCAGGTCGCCGCCGACAAAGATCTCCGGGTGGCCAGGCACGCTCAGGTCCGGCTGCACCAGCACGCGGCCGGCGCGGTCCAGCGGCACGCCGAGCGTGCGCGCCAGCGGCGATGCGGCCACGCCGGCGGCCCACACCACCGTGCGTGCAGGCACGAAGGTGTCGCCCAACTGGTAGCCCAGCGCATCGATATGCGTGACCGGCGTCCCGGTGTGCACTTCCACCCCCAGGCGCTCGAGCTGCTTGCGCGCCTTGGCGGTGAGATCGTCCGGGAACGAGGGCAGCACGCGTGGGCCGGCTTCGACCAGGCGCACGCGCGCCTGCTGCGGGTCGATATGGCGGAACTCGTTCTTGAGCGTGTGGCGGGCGATTTCGGCCAGCGTGCCGGCCAGCTCGACGCCGGTCGGGCCGCCGCCGACCACGGCAAAACTCAGCCAGGCCGCGCGTGCGGCCGGGTCGGATTCGGCTTCGGCACGCTCGAAGGCGAGCAGCAACTTGCGCCGCAGCACCAGCGCGTCGTACAGCGTCTTCAGGCCGGGCGCGTGCTCGGCCCATTGATCGTTGCCGAAGTAGGCATGGGTGGCGCCGGTGGCCAGCAGCAGCATGTCGTAGCCGAGCGCGTTGCCATCGGCGAGCACCACTTCGCGGCGGGCCGGTGCGATTTCGGCAACGTCGCCGAGCAGCACCTCGACGTTGCGCTGTTCGCGCAGGATGTGGCGCAGCGGCGCGGCAATATCCGGTGCCGACAGGCCGGCGGTGGCGACCTGATACAACAGCGGCTGGAACAAATGGTGGTTCTGGCGGTCGATCAGGGTGATGCGGATGCCGGGATCGTCGAGCGCGCGGGTGGCCCATAAGCCGGCAAAACCGCCACCGACCACCACCAGGTGCAGCGGAGCTTGGGAGGGGGAAGTAGTCATCGTCAGGTCTGATGGAATGCGACGCGGGCGCATCAGCATGCCGCATCGGCAATGAACATGACGCCTGAAGGCGTCCCGCCTGCGGCATCATGTCGCATCTCATCGACCTGGTGACCGCATGCCGGCATTACCCCCACCGTTGCCACCACCACCTTCTTCGCCCGCGATGGCAGCGGCTGCCGCGCGGACGCCCGGAAAGCAGGTCAGTGGCGTCACGATCGGGCTGATCGGGCTGGGGGCCTGCGTGGTGCTGTTCGGCATGGTGGTGCTGGGCGCGCTGGGCTGGCTGATCGTCTTCGGCTGGTCGCTGTTCGCCGATCAGGCACGCGCCGCGTTGCAGGACGATGCGGTGGTGCAGGAACAGATCGGCCGGATCCACACGATGCGGGTGGATCTGGTGCGCACCGGTCTGGCGCCGGGCGCCGACGATTTCGTGTTCACGGTGGAGGGCGATCGCGGCCGCGGCCGCGTGCATGCCACCTGGGTCAGCGGCGGGGCCGAGCGCGAGATCCTGAGCGATGGCGTGCTGACCATGCACGATGGCAGCCAATACACGCTGCCATCGGCCGATGCCGACGCCACCGAAACGGACGACGCAAGCGACACCGCCAGCGACACCGACTCTGCCGACACCTTCGAGGAATCACCATGATCGACAATCCCGACAAACGCATCGCCCTGCTGATCGATGCCGACAACGCGCCGGCCGGCAAGATCGACGTGGTGCTGGCCGAAGTGGCGCGCTATGGCGTGGCCAACGTGCGCCGCGCCTACGGCAACTGGAAGAGCCCGCACCTGAAGAACTGGGAAGCGGCGCTGCACGAATATGCGATCCGGCCGATCCAGCAATTTGCCTACAGCTCGGGCAAGAACGCCTCGGACATGGCGATGGTGATCGATGCGATGGACCTGTTGTATGCGCGCAACCTGGATGGCTTTGCGATCGTCTCCAGCGATGCGGACTTCACTCCGCTGGTGATGCGGCTGCTCACCGATGGCATGAAGGTGTATGGCTTCGGCGAAAAGAAAACCCCGGCGCCGTTCGTCAATGCCTGTTCCAAGTTCACCTATGTCGAAGCGCTGGGCGAGCAGGCGGCAGCGGCCAGCGACACCGCCGCCGGCCGCAAGGACGCCACCGCGCTGCGCGGCGACACCCGGCTGGTGCAGATGCTGCGCAATGCGATCGACAGTGCCTGCGAAGACGATGGCTGGGCGCATCTGGGTGCGGTGGGCAAGCAGGTGGCCAACCAGGCCTCGTTCGACCCACGCAACTACGGCTATCGCAAGCTCAGCGACCTGGTGCGCGCGATCGGCCTGTTCGAGATCAAGCAGGACGAGCAGGCCCTGTGGGTGCGCGATGCGCCCAAGGGCGGGCGGGCGAAAACAGCGCAGCCAGCGGCCGCTCTCGCCACGCAGGCGACTTCCACAAAGCGCCCGGCGCGCACCACGCCCAAGCCGGCAGCGGGGAAATGACCATGGCTGATGCTGTAACGCCATCGGCTGCAGGCAACGGCCCGATCACGCTATGGGGGCGGCGTAATTCCAGCAATGTGCGCAAGGTGCTGTGGTGCGCCGAAGAAGCCGGGCTGTCGTATACCTCCATCGAAGTCGGCGGTGCGTTTGGTCATAACGACACGCCCGCCTATCACGCGTTGAATCCCAACGGCCTGGTGCCGACGCTGCAGGATGGCGAGTTGGTGCTGTGGGAGTCCAACGCGATCGTGCGTTACCTGGCCGCGCAATATGCGCCGGCCCTGTATCCGCAGGCGCCGGCCGAACGCGCGCTGGGCGATCGCTGGATGGACTGGACCACCTCGACGTTTGCCGGCGTGTTTCGCGACCTGTTCTGGGGCGTGCTGCGCACACCGGAGGCCGAGCGTGATCCTGCGCGCATCGCCGCGGCGCTGACGCGCTCGGGCGAACTGCTGGCACGCGCCGATGCGGCCCTGGCGCAGCAGCCGTATCTGTCCGGCGCGCAGTTTGCGATGGGCGATATTCCGCTCGGCAGCTTCATCTACGCCTGGTTCGAAATGCCGATCGAGCGCCCCGCGCTGCCGCATCTGCAGGCGTGGTATCAGCGCTTGCGCGCGCGGCCTGCCTACCAGCGTGGCGTGATGACCGCGCTGACCTGAGTGTCGGGTCTGCGCGCAAGCCAGCGCGGTGCATGGCAGGCAGCACGCGTGCCGCCGACCCCATACGCTGCTGCAAGGCAGTCGGCCCCGTGCACCGCGCGTCCCAGCAGCTCGCGTTGCCTGTAGGAGCGCACCTGGGCGCGATGGCATTGCCGGTAACGCCGCGTCGCGCCCGGGTGCGCTCCTACAACGCACGATCCCACCGCGCGGCTTGCTGGCCTCGCGTTGTGTGTAGGAGCGCACCTGGGCGCGAGGGCATTGCCGGTAACGCCGTCGCGCCCGGGTGCGCTCCTACGGAGCGTGGGCGCATTGGCTAGAACGTGAGTCTGGTGGCAGCGCGGTGCGCGATACGCCTGCACTAGTACAGATCGATCGGATCCACATCCAGCGACCAGCGCACGCGCCGCGCCTGCGGTAGCGCATGGATCGCCGGCAACTGCGCGTCCAGCAGGCGATGCAGCGCCGAACGCTGTTGCGCGGACAACAGCAACTGGGTGCGCTGGAAACCGGCGCGGCGCGGCATCGGTGCCGGCATCGGGCCGTAGCATTCCACTGCGGCAAACGCGGGCGATTGCGTGGTGGTGTCCGCCGTGGTCAGGCCACGCACCGCCAGCAGGAACTGGTTGGCCGCTGCCACGTCCTTGGCTTCGGCGCGGAACAGCGCCAGATGCGCGAATGGCGGAAATCCCGCGGCCTGGCGCTGCTGCAGTTCGGCATCGGCAAAGGCGTGGTAGCCGCCGTTGACCAGGGTCTGCAGCAACGGATGTTCGGGGTGGTGGGTCTGCAGCCAGACCTCGCCGGGGCGGTCGGCGCGCCCGGCGCGTCCGGCCACCTGGATCAGCTGCTGGGAGAGTTTCTCGGCGGCACGGAAGTCGGCCGAGAACAGGCCTTCGTCGATGCCGACCACCACCACCATGGTCAGCCGTGGCAGGTCGTGGCCCTTGGCCAGGATCTGGGTGCCGACCAGGATGCCGGCGGCGCTGCCCAGGCGCGCCAGCTGGGTTTCCAGCGCGTCGCGGCGCTGGGTGGTGCTGCGGTCGATGCGCACCACCGGAAAGTCCGGGAACGCCTCGGTCAGGCGTTCTTCCAGCCGCTCGGTGCCGATGCCTTGCGGCTGCAGCGCCAGGCTGCCGCAGGCCGGGCAGGCCAGCGGTGCGGGCTGGCGCGCGCCGCAGTGGTGGCATTGCAGGCGCCGGCCACCGGCGTGCACGGTCATCGGGGTCTGGTGCAGCGGCGTGCTGCAGCGCTGGCAGGCGGCGGTCCAGCCGCAGTCGTGGCATAGCAGCACCGGCGCATAGCCGCGGCGGTTCTTGAACACCAGCACCTGCTCGCCGCGCGCCAGGGTGGCGCCGATGCCGGCCAGCACGTCCGGCGACAGGCCGTCCTTGAGCGGGCGCTTGCGCACGTCGAGCACGCGCACGCGCGGCGGACGCGCCTCGCCGGCCCGACGCGACAGGCGCAGATGCCGGTAGCGGCCGGAATAGGCGTTATGCAGGCTTTCCAGCGACGGCGTGGCGCTGCCCAGGATCACCGGCACATCCAGCGCCTTGCCGCGCACCAGCGCGAAGTCGCGGGCGTGATAGCGAATGCCGTCCTGCTGCTTGTAGCTGCCGTCGTGTTCTTCGTCGATCACGATCAGCCCGGCATTGGGCAGCGGGGTGAACACCGCCGAGCGCGTGCCGACGATCAGCTTGGCTTCGCCGCGCCAGGCCGCTGCCCACACCCGCGCGCGTTCGCCATCGGACAGCCCCGAATGCAGCGCGTGCACCGGCACGCCCAGGCGGGCGCGGAAGCGGCCCAGCGTCTGCGGGGTCAGGCCGATCTCCGGCACCAGCACCAGCGCCTGGCGACCGGCCGCCAGGCAGTCGGCGATTGCCTGCAGGTAGACCTCGGTCTTGCCGCTGCCGGTGACGCCGTCGAGCAGATAGGTGGCAAAACCGCGCTGCGCACGGATGGCGTCGGCGGCGGCCTGCTGTTCGTCGTTGAGCTGCGGGCCGCTGCCAGGGCGGGGCGGGATGCTGTCGGCCGGCACCGCCACGCGCGCGGCATAGTCGCGTTTGGCCAGGCTGCGTGCGGCCTCGCGCCATTGCGGCAGCAACGGGTCCAGCTGTTCTTCGCCCAGCGCACCGGGCAGCAGCAGGGCGGCTAGCAAGGCGGGGCGGCTGCCGGCGCGCAGGCTGGCGGCGCCGGTGCGCCCGGCCTCGGTCAGTTGCCAGGCCCAGGCATGGGTCTCGGCCAGCGGCTCGCCGCGGCGCAGCGGGCCGGGCAGGGCGCTGGACTGGGCTTCGCCCAGCGGTGCGTGGGTATAGCGCGCCAGCCATTGCAGTGAACGGGCCAGCTCCTCGACCAGCAGCGGGGCGTCGTCGCACCATGCCAGCGCCGCGCGCAGCCCCTCGGCGGAGGCCAACTGCCCGATCTCCACCACCACCCCGACCAGCTCGCGTGGCCCGAACGGCACCCGCACCCGGCAGCCGACCCGCGCCGGGTCGGTCAGCGCGGCCTCGGCCGGGGGCAGATAGTCGAACAATTGGGGCAGCGGCACCGGCAAGGCGACGCGCAGGGTGGCGACGGTCGAGGACATCCGGCCAGTCTACCGACCCTGTCCAGTACCCGGCACGGGCCTGCCGATGGCGCCGGATCGGTGCGCGGGCTTACGACGTGTTTGTGTGACCGAAGTGATAAATCCGACGTAAACCTATGTGAGGGTTAAGGAAACGGGTTTATCCACACTGCCTGTGGATAAGCCTGTGAATTAGTCTCGTGCTCCACGCTGTGAAGGCGGATTCACTAGCCTCTGCAACCTGTTGGACATTTTTTAGCCAATCGGCTTAAAGCTAACAGGATCAATCACTTAGGCGTGAAACACGAATGCAACAAAGAAAAATCAACAGTTGACAGACGCCTGCGTATCGGCATGTCTGCCGCTGTGCACAACCCGCGTCGATGACGGCGGTCGGCGGCATCGGAGCGCAGCGTAGCCAGGTCGATCTGTCAAGCCATCGGCGGGGGCCGATTGCGTCGGTATCATGCCGGCCGATGCTGGAGTTCTCATGACCGTAGTCCCCGACGCCCCTGTCACCCCTGCCGCGTTGTCAGCGTTTTTGCGCGGTGTCGAACGCCGGGGTCTGGTGCTCGCACAACTGCAGTGTGGCGATGGCGCGGCGGCCGAGCGGGCCTTGGCGGCCGCGTTGCGGGCGTTCAGCAGCCAGGCGGCGGGTCGCCCGATGGCCGGCTGGCCGATGCGCTTCTGGAGCCTGCTGGCAACCGCCCCGCCGCTGCGACGCGAGCCCATGCCGGGGACCTGGTTGCCTCCGTTCACCGCACTGGGGCGGATGCAGACCACCGACCGCCTGGCGCTCCTGCTGCGTATCGTGGCCGGGCTGGAAGAAGAACCCGCCAGCGAGGTGCAAGGCATCGAGGTGGGGGCCTATCGGCAGTCCCTGGCCCGCGCCTGTCCGCGCGATGCGGCCGGCAACCCGGACGCGCAGGCCTGGCGGGTGCTGGCCGAGGCGGCGCAGCAGGAGTTGCGCGACCTCGGCCCGGCCCAGCTGAGCCGGCTGGCACAGCTGCGCGAGTCGGCCCTGGCCGGCATGCCGTTGCAGCCTGCCGCGGCCGCGCCCGTGGCTGCCGCCGCCGAGGCGCGGCGCCCGGCCGCTCCGCGCGCCCGGCCTGCCCGCCAGTGGCACTGGCCGCGGATCGACCGCCGCCACGCCGGCATCGTGCTGGCTGTGCTGGCATTGGCGCTGCTGCTCGCCGCGCTGGGCTGGTGGTGGACGCATCGCCGGCCGGCGCTGCCGCCCGAGCCGGTCTCGCAGGCCCCGGCCGGCGTGCTGCACGTCACCGATGCCGCGCCGGTGCTGGTGGAAGACCTTCCCGCCGCCGACTTGCCGGAGGCGGTGGCAAACCCCGGCCTGGATCCGCGCGACCAGGCGATGCTGGCCGACCCGGACCTGGAACTGGCGCGTTCGGCCGATTTCTACGCCTGGTATGCGGCCGGCCATCCGGTGCCGGCCGACGAATCCGGCGCGCATGCCACCACCGCCGACCAGCCTGCCGCCACCCTGGAGACCGTCGATGACGACAATTAAGTGGTGCGGCCTGCTGGCGTTGGCTGTTGTCGGCATGGCCGCTGCGCAGACCCTGCCGGCGCCGTTGGAGGAAGGCAACGCGACTGCGCCCGCCGGCATGCCGACGCCCGCAGCCGCCACTGCCGCAACCCCGAGCGCCGCGCAGCAGCGCGCGCGCTGGGACGCATTGACGCCGGCCCAGCGGGCCGAGCTGCGCGCCCGTTATGCGGCCTGGAAAGGGCTCACCGCCACCGACCGGGTGGTATTGCGGCAGGCACGCGAGCGTCTGCATGGCTTGCCCGACGACCAGCAGCGCGCGCTGCGCACGCAGTTCACCGCAATGGATCGCCTGCATCGCGATGGCTGGCGCCTGGGCTCGCAGCTGGGCGCGTTCTATCCGCAGTTGCAGCCCTTGATCGGCTATGTGCCACCAGCGCAGCGCGACACGTTGCTTGCGGCGCTGCGCAGCCTGGATGCCGGGCAGCTGGAGCAGTTGGCGGTGCTGGCACAACGCACGCCGCCGCAGGAGCGCGATGCCCTGCGCGACGCCCTGCTTGCGCAGGCACCGGCAACGCGCAGCGCCTGGTTGAAGCGCCAGCTGGCGCGCTAAGCGGCAGCGGCGTGACGGCGCCGGTGCACCAGCCCCCGCGCTGGCATCGTCTCCACGCGTGCTCGGTGTCCATCCTCGATGCCGCGCACCGAGGCAGACACGGCGTGGAGGGCATGCAGGGCTGCCGCCTTCGGCAGTGCAGTTGCCCAGGGGGCGATCGTCACGCCGCAGGACATCGACTCCGCTCGTGCCCAGGCATCCGGTCCCGGGGGGGCCGGCCATCACGGCCGCCTGACGTGGCGCATCTGCCGCCCCGTGTGTTCCCGGCCTGGCGTGGTCTTTCCGGCGACCCAACTGCCCATCCCGGAAGTCCGGGTAAGATAGCGGCCCCACGCGACCCGGTGCCAGCGCCTCCCGGCACGGCCGTAGTCCGCGCAGCGATCGGTTTTCATGTCTGTCTCTTCTGCACCCACCTCCGCGGCGCCGCGCTTCGCCGCGGAAGTGCGCACCACCGGCCTGCTCGCATTGCCGCTGGTGCTCGGCCACGTCTCCACCGGCCTGATCGGGTTTGTCGACAACGTCATCGCCGGCCACCACGGCACCGCCACGCTGGCGGCGGTCACCATCGGCACCTCGCTGCTGTGGCTGCCGATGCTGGTGCCGATCGGCACGCTGATCTCGTTGACCGCCTCGGTCTCGCAGCTGCGCGGTGCCGGCCGCGAGCACGAGATCGGCCCGCTGTTCCGCCAGGCCCTGTGGCTGTCGCTGGGACTGGGTGCGGTGATGTTCGCGTTCCTGAGCGCGGTGCCGCCGCTGCTGCCCACCTTCGGGATTGCGCCGGACATCGTGCCGGGCGCAACCGACTTCCTGCACGCGGTGCGCTGGGGCGGGCCGGCGCTGACGTTCTACTTCTGCATGCGCTACCTCAGCGAGGGCATGCACTGGACCCTGCCGACCATGCTGCTGGGCTTTGGCGGCCTGCTGGTGCTGGCGCCGCTGGGCTATGCATTGACCTATGGCAGATTCGGCTTCGCCGAGCATGGTGCGCAAGGCCTGGGCATGGCCTCGGCGATCACCATGTGGGTGCAGGCCAGCGTGTTTGCGCTGTATCTGTGGCGCTCGCACCGCTTTGCGCATCTGCAGTTGTTCGCCCATCTCGAGGGGCCGCGCTGGCGCGCGATTGGCGACCTGTTGCGCACCGGTCTGCCGATCGGCATCACCGTACTGATGGAGGGCGGCCTGTTCATCGTCACCGCCCTGTTGATTGGCCGGCTCGGCTCCACCGAAGCGGCCGCGCACCAGATTGCGATCAACGTCGCGCAGCTGTGTTTCATGATTCCGATGGGCGTGGCCGAGGCCACCACCGTGCGGGTCGGGCATGCGGTCGGGCGCGGCGATCCGCTGGGCATGCGGCGCGCGGCCTGGGCCGGCTACGCCATCGTGCTGGGCACCCAGGCCTTGTCGGCCAGCGTGCTGTTGCTGGGCCACGATGCCATCGTGAGCGTCTATACCGATGACGTGGCGGTGGCGGCGCTGGCCTCGGTGCTGCTGCTGTTTGCCGCCACGTTCCAGTTTCCCGATGGCATCCAGGTGCTGTCCAGCGGCGCGCTGCGCGGGCTCAAGGACACCCGCGTGCCGATGTTCCTGGCGATGTTCTCGTACTGGGGTGTCGGCATGCCGATCGGCGCCGGGCTCGGCCTGGGGCTGGGCTGGGGACCGCAAGGCATGTGGATCGGCCTGATCCTGGGCCTGACCGTGGCGTCGGTCCTGATGGGCTTGCGCTTCCGGCAGACCAGCCGGCGACTGACTGCCGGCACGACCCCCTGACTTCCAGCGCATGCCGCGCGCGCCACGCAGCCGGTATGCTGGACACCATTGAATTGCATGCAGCGTCTTTCGACGGAGTTTTCCATGAACCACCCCGTGCGTCGCAGTCCCATCGCCAGTTTCTTCGTCGGCCTTTGGGATGTGATGAATTTCACCCGGCGCCTGATCTTCAACCTGGTGTTCTTCGGTTTTCTGTTCCTGATGCTGCTGCTGTTCGTGGTGGCGATCGCGCGGGGCGACGGCACCAAGCCGCTGGCCGAGCGCACCACCCTGGTGATCAACCCCGAGGGCACGCTGGTCGAGCAGTTCAGCGCCGATCCGGTGAGCCGCTCGCTGGCCAAGGCGGTCGGCGACAAGAGCGCCGAGGAAGTGCAGCTGCGCGATCTGGTGCGGGTGATCGAGGCGGCCGGCAAGGACCGCAAGATCGAGCGGGTGGTGTTGAACCTGGACAAGTTCCAGCCGGCCGGTTTCGCCTCGCAGCGTGAAGTGGCCGCGGCGCTGCAGAAGCTGCGCACCTCCGGCAAGCAGATCGTCGCCTTCAGCGAGAGCATGAGCCAGGGCCAATACCTGCTGGCCGCTCAGGCCAACGAGGTCTATCTCGACCCGATGGGCAGCGTGCTGCTGGAAGGACTTGGCCGCTACCGGCAGTACTTCCGCGAAGGCCTGCAGGACAAGCTCGGCGTGGACGTGCATCTGTTCCGTGTGGGCGAGTACAAGTCCGCCGCCGAGCCGTACATCCTCGATGCCGCGTCGGCCGACGCCAAGGAAGCGGACCTGTTCTGGATGAACGACGTCTGGCAGCGCTACCTGGCCGATGTCGGCACCGCACGCAAGCTCAGCCCGGCGCAGCTGAGCGCCGGTATTGACACCCTGCCCGAGGGCGTGACCGCCGCCGGTGGCGACCTGGCCAAGTTCGCGCTGCAGCAGAAGCTGGTCGACGGGCTCAAGACCCGCGAGGAAGTCGATGCGCTGCTGACCAAGCGCGGCGTGGCCGACAGCGATGCCGACAGCGGCTTCCGCAACATCGGCTTCAACGATTATCTGAGCCAGCTGCAGGCGCAGCGTTCGGCGATGGACAGCCGCCCGCAGGTGGCCGTGGTGGTGGCCGCCGGCGAGATCAGCGGCGGCGAGCAGCCGGCCGGCCGCATCGGTGGCGAGTCCACCGCCGCGTTGCTGCGCCAGGCGCGCGACGACGACGAGGTCAAGGCGGTGGTGCTACGCGTGGATTCGCCCGGCGGCGAGGTGTTTGCCTCCGAGCAGATCCGCCGCGAGGTGGTCGCGCTCAAGCAGTCCGGCAAGCCGGTGGTGGTGTCGATGGGCGATCTGGCCGCCTCGGGTGGCTACTGGATCAGCATGAACGCCGATCGCATCTATGCCGATCCGTCGACCATCAGCGGCTCGATCGGCATCTTCGGCATGGTGCCCAACCTGACCCGCGCGCTGGACAAGATCGGCGTGCACACCGATGGCGTGGGCACCACGCGGTTTGCCGGCGCCTTCGACATCACCCGTCCGCTGGACCCGGCCGCCGGCCAGGTGATCCAGGCGGTGATCAACAAGGGCTACGCCGACTTCACCGGCAAGGTGGCGCAGGCGCGCCACCAGTCGGTGGACGCCATCGACAAGGTCGCACGCGGTCGTGTGTGGAGCGGTGCGCAGGCCAGGCAGCATGGTCTGGTGGACGCGTTCGGCGGCATGTCCGAAGCGGTGGCCGATGCGGCCAACCGCGCCAAGCTGAGCCGCGGCAAGTTCCGCGTGCGCTACGTGGAAAAGCCGGCCACGCCGTTCTCGCAGTTCATGAGCGGATTTGCCGGCAGCCGCATGGGTGCCTGGATGCTGGGCGATTCGGGCATGGCACGTGCATTGCTGGCGCGCTCGCTGCCGGAAGTGGACACGCAGCTGCGCTTCGTCGAAGACGCCGTGCACGACAGCAAGGCGGGCGGCACCCCGGTCAAGTCGCTGGCGTACTGCTTCTGCGGGTTCTGACGCGGCACGATGCCAGCGTGAGGGATCGACAACGCCGGCCACGTGCCGGCGTTGTCGTGTCAGCGCTCAGGCAACGCCACGATGCGGGCGCGCCAACGACGCAAAAGACAGATGGCAGAACGCATGGCGCCACGGTCGAGCGAACTTATGCGTGTTGGCCGTGCGCACGGGTGCACTGCTCGCCTGGCGCGCAATCGCCTGCGCGCACGTGCATTGCTGCCTGGACACAAACGCGCGCGTGTCAGGCAGCAGGCTTCGGTTACTGCGTGGCCGCGTCGATCGCCTTGCGTTGATCGTCTGCGGCCTGGTCGCTTGCTGCCTGCACCGCATGTGCCTTGTTCAACGGCTGCTGGATGTGGTCGCGCAGGGCAGTGGCCTGTGGCTCGGGCTTCTGCTCGGTAGGCGCAGGTTGCGGTCGCTGACACGCGCCCAGCAGCAGCATCAGGCTGGTCGCAAGAATCCAATGCCGTTTCATCGTCGTGACCTCGCTCGGGGTGGCGGTATCCTAACGCCGGGGCCATCGTAGCGCGTCAACTGCGCTGCGGCGGCCGTTTCCTGCGTCTTGAAAGAGGATCACCCACGTGACAACCCATCGTTGGCGGCTGGATGGACAGACCGCGCTCATCACCGGTGCCAGCGCCGGCATTGGCTTTGCCATCGCGCGCGAATTGCTGGGCTTCGGCGCGGATCTGCTGATGGTGGCGCGCGATGCCGATGCCCTGGCGCAGGCACGCGACGAGTTGGCCGAGGAATTTCCCGAGCGCGAGCTGCATGGGCTGGCCGCCGATGTGGCCGACGATGAAGAGCGTCGCGCGATTCTGGACTGGGTGGAAGACCATGCCGATGGCCTGCATCTGTTGATCAACAATGCCGGCGGCAACATCACCCGCGCGGCGATCGATTACACCGAGGACCAATGGCGCGGCATCTTCGAAACCAACGTGTTCGCCGCGTTCGAGTTGTCGCGTTATGCGCACCCGTTGCTGACCCGCCACGCAGCATCGGCGATCGTCAATGTCGGCAGCGTCTCCGGCATCACCCATGTGCGCAGCGGCGCGCCGTACGGCATGACCAAGGCCGCGTTGCAGCAGATGACCCGCAACCTGGCGGTGGAATGGGCCGAGGACGGCATCCGCGTCAACGCGGTGGCACCGTGGTACATCCGCACCCGTCGCACCTCCGGGCCGTTGTCGGACCCGGATTACTACGAGCAGGTCATCGAACGCACCCCGATGCGCCGCATCGGCGAACCGGAAGAAGTGGCCGCCGCCGTCGGCTTCCTCTGCCTGCCGGCAGCCAGCTACATCACCGGCGAATGCATCGCAGTGGATGGCGGCTTCCTGCGCTACGGGTTCTGACACGTCTGCATGCATGGTCACGCGGACAGTGCCCATGCATGGCATCGGAAGATGCGCAGACATGCGCCGGCCCGTCGGCGCGCCACTCCTCTAGGTTTTTGCCAGCCGCGCCTGCACGCTAGGCAGGCGACAGCGAGGCCCGGTTGTGCCGCGGCGCAATGCACCGCGCCTGCCAACTGGTGATGGTGACGGTTGTCGGTGGCTTGAAGAATCAGCCCGGTCAGCGCGGTGCCGGTACACCGACTGACCTGCGCCGGAGCGCCGCTGCCGGCATCACGGCGTGGCGGATGGATGCGCGCAGCGGCTTTCGTCCAGCACCCGGCGCATCTGCACGTAGCGCTGCTTGCGCTCGGCCGATTGTGCCTCGTCGGAGAAACGCCAGGTGGATTCGGCCTGCTCGGCACGCTGGCGCCAGGCCTCGCACAGGCGCTGGTCCGGCACCGGTGCGCAGCGATCGGTGACCACCTCGCAGGCGCTGCCGCCGCCGGTCGCCGGCCCGCCGGCCAGGTTGGTGGTCTGCATCGGCAGGCAGCGCGTGGCCGGCTCGCGGTCTTCGGTGAAATAGCGCCCGTTGTCGTGCGCGGTGCATTCGAACAGGGGCGGCGGTGGCAGCGTGGATGTCGAGGGCGCGGCAGGTGGCGTCGCTGCCACCGGTGCTGGCGTCGCAGCCGGGGCGGAGGCAGGGGCCTCGGTCTTGGGGGTGGCCTGCGGCTGCGCAGCGGGCGCTGTACGCGCCGGCGCTGCTGCGCCCGATCCACCCTGCGTGAACGGCACTGCGGCCGGTACCGTCATCAGCTTCTTCTGCTGCTGCATGCCTTTCGGGCACGGCATGTTCTGCACGGTGAGCGCGCCGGCCGGATCGGTGCAACGGTAGATCGCCACTTCCTGTGCGTTGGCCAACTCGGCGCTCGCCAGCAGTGCCACCCACAGCCAGCGCCTCATGCGCCGCCGCAGTCGCGCTGCAGGCGCGCGTCGATGCCGCGCTGCTCGCGGCTCAGATCCTGGCGTTCGCTCTGCAGGGCGTTGTTGTAGCGGCGGATCAGTTCCCAGCGACGGTCGGCCAGGCGCGCGCAGACTTCCTGTTCGGGCAGGGCATGGCATTCGTCGCGGATCTGCACGTTGCCGTAGGGCACGATCACCGTGCCGCCGTGGCCGCCGCCGTTGTAACCGCCGTGGTAGCCGCCTCCGAAGCTTGCGCTGCCGCGCAGGCTTCCCCCCCGTCCGGAGCTTCCCTGCACCGCGCCCGCCGGGCGTGGGCTGACCGAGATCGGCGGACGCTGGATGCCGCCGCCGCTGACCGGCGGGCCAATGCCATTGCCCACATAGGCCGGGCCCCAGGTCGGCACCCAGCGCGGATTGCCTTCCGGGCTGTCGCTGGTATAGCGCTCGCCCTCTTCGGTGGTGCACTCGTACATCGGCTGCGGCGGCTGCACGGTGATGATGCGCACCTCGCGCGCCGGCTGCGTGGCGACGGCGGCCGGGGCGGCGTCGGCGCGCTGCGGTCGCGGCGGTGGATCCTGCGGGCGCTGCAGGTCCATTACCTGCTGGCGCCCGCTGCTGCACGGCGCATCCTGCAGGGCGACGGTGCCGGTGCTGCTGACGCAGCGGTAGATCCGCACATTCGGATCCGGTTTGCTGGCGGTGCTGGCCGCCGACGCAGGCAGCGTGGTGGCCAGCAACAGAAGGGTCAGGACGGTACGCATGGCCGCAGTGTGCGCGTCTGCCGGGCTATGGGCAAAGGGGGAGGCGGTGTGCAGGCAGGCGCGCCGACAGGCGGGGCGTGGTCACTGCTCAGTCGCGCAGGATCTGTCCGCTGCGGGCATCGCGGATCTGGGTCGGTTGCGCCAACGCGCCCACCTCGCCATCCATCACCCCGTCGATGCTGGCCAGCAGGGCCGGGTCCAGCACCTGGCGGCTGCGCGCGGGTGGTTCGCCGGCCAGGTTGGCGCTGGTGGAGACCAACGGGCCGCCCCAGGCCGCACAGAGCGCGGCGACCACCGGATGCGCGCTGATGCGCACCGCCAGCCCGTCGTGCGTGCCCGTGACCCAGCGTGGCGCCTGGGCGGTGATCGGCAGGATCCAGGTATGCGGGCCCGGCCAGCTGGCCAGCACTTCCTGCCTGCGGGCCGGCGCCAGTGCGTCCATATCCACCCACGCGTGCAGCACATCCACGCTGGCAGCGACCACGATCACGCCCTTGTCGACCGGACGACGCTTGATCTCCAGCAGCCGCAGCACCGCAGCCTGCTGGCGCGGGTCGCAGCCCAGTCCCCACACCGCTTCGGTGGGATAGGCGATCACGCCGCCCTGGGTCAGGGTGGCGACGGCGCTGTCCAGGCTGAGCATGTGCTGCATGCGGCGCCCTTAGCCTGCGGCCTTGCTCACGGTCTTCTTGACCACGCGCTTGGTGGCCTTCTTGGCAGCGGCCTTCTTGGCCGGCGCCTTCTTCGCCGCCGTCTTGGTGGCGGTTTTCTTGACCGCGGTCTTCTTGGCGGCGTCCTTGGCCTCCTTGGCCGAATCCTTCACCGCGTTCTTCTTGAGCGTGGCCTTCTTGGCGCCGAAGCCCTTGCGCACCGGCTTGCCGGTATCGGCCAGCAACTGCTGCACTTCTTCGAACGTCAGCGTGGCCGGCTCGCGATCCTTGGGGATCTTGCCATTGAGCTTGCCATCGCTGATGTACGGGCCGAAGCGGCCATTGAGCACCTGGATGTCGCTGCCTTCGAAGTCCTTGATCACGCGGTTGCGCGCGATCTCTTCCTTCTCCTCGATCAGGAACACCGCGCGCGCCAGGTCGATGGTGTACGGGTCGTCTTCCTTCTTCAGCGAGGCATAGACGCTGCCGCGGCGCGCAAACGGGCCGAAGCGGCCGATGCCGACGCTGACGTCCTGGTCCTTGTCCTGGCCCAGCGCGCGCGGCATCTTGAACAGTTCCAGCGCGTCTTCGATGGAGATCGAATAGATGCTCTGGCCCGGCCGCAGCGAGGCGAAGGTGGGCTTCTCCTCGTCTTCGACGGTGCCGATCTGCACCATCGGGCCGAACCGGCCGATGCGTGCGCTGACTTCCTTGCCGCTGACCGGGTCGGTGCCCAGCACGCGCACGCTGCCGGCGTCGGTCTTGTCCAGCGAATCCTTCTTGTCCTCGACCAGTTCCTTGAACGGGCCCCAGAACTTCTCCATCAACGGGATCCACTCTTCCTCGCCGCGCGAGACCGCATCCAGGTCGTCTTCGAGCTTGGCGGTGAAGTCGTAATCCACGTAGCGGGTGAAATGCCCGGACAGGAACTTGGACACGGCGCGGCCCACGTCGGTGGGACGGAAGCTGCGGCCTTCCATTTCCACGTACTTGCGGAACTGCAGGGTCTGGATGATCGAAGCGTAGGTCGACGGCCGGCCGATGCCGTATTCCTCCAGCGCCTTGACCAGCGCCGCTTCGGTGAAACGCGGCGGCGGCTGGGTGAAGTGCTGGTCGGTGACGATGCGGTCCAGCGGGATGTTGTCGCCGGCCTTCATCAGCGGCAGCTTGCGGCCTTCGTCCTCGTCCTCGCTGCTCTTGGTGTCCTTGCCTTCTTCGTAGACCGCCAGGAAGCCCGCCACCACCACGGTGGTGCCGCTGGCGCGGAACACGTGCTCGCTGCCGGCCGACAGATCGACGCTGACGGTGTTGAGCGTGGCCGGGATCATCTGGCAGGCCACTGCGCGGCGCCAGATCAACTCGTACAGGCGACGCTCGTCGTCGGACAGGAAGCGCGCCACCTGCGCCGGGGTGCGCAGCGCCGAGGTCGGACGCACCGCCTCATGCGCTTCCTGCGCGTTCTTGGATTTGGTGGTGTAGGCGTTGGGCTGGTCCGGCAACGAGGCGGTGCCGAAATCGCGCGCGATCACATCGCGGATTTCCGCCAGCGCGTCCTGCGACAGGTTCACCGAGTCGGTACGCATATAGCTGATCAGACCGACCGAGCCTTCGTCGCCCAGCGCCACGCCTTCATACAGTTTCTGCGCCACCTGCATGGTCTTGCGGGTGGTGAAGCCGAGCTTGCGCGAGGCTTCCTGCTGCAGCGTGGAGGTGGTGAATGGCGGGGCAGGGCGGCGCTTGCGCTCCTTGCTGGCCACATCGGTGACATGCAGCACGCCTTGGGCGGCCTGCTGGATGCGCAGCCGCGCCGCTTCTGCGGTATCGCCGTCGGTGACGGTGAACTGCTCGAACTTCTGCCCGTCCAGCTTGATCAGGCGCGCATTGAACGGCTGCGACGGATGCCGGCAATGCGCATCGATGGACCAGTATTCGCGCGCGATGAAGGCTTCGATCTCTTCCTCGCGCTCCACGATCATGCGCAGCGCCGGCGACTGCACGCGGCCGGCCGACAGCCCGCGCTGCACCTTGCGCCACAGCACTGGCGACAGGTTGAAGCCGACCAGATAGTCGAGCGCGCGGCGGGCCTGCTGCGCATCGACCAGATCGGCCGCGATCGCGCGCGGCTTGAGCATGGCTTCCTTGATCGCGCGCGGGGTGATTTCGGTGAACACCACCCGCTGCATCGTCTTGTCCTTGAGCAGCCCGCGCTCTTTCAGGATCTCGGCGATGTGCCAGCTGATCGCCTCGCCCTCGCGGTCCGGGTCGGTGGCCAGATAGATGTCGTCGGCGCTCTTGGCGGCGCGCGCAATGGCTTCGACATGCTTCTCGTTCTTCTCGATCAGGTCGTAGCGCATCGCAAAGCCATTGTCCGGATCGACCGCGCCCTCCTTGGGGACGAGATCGCGCACGTGCCCATACGAGGCCAGGACGGTGAAGTCCTTGCCGAGGTATTTATTGATCGTCTTGGCCTTGGCAGGCGATTCGACGATGAGCAGGTGCTTGGGCATGGTGGCGAATTCTTTGGGCAGGGCCCGGGGGGCGGGTAGCGTGGCCTAATTGGCCGGTGGAGGGAAGCAGATCGCCTGTTTCCCACACGTCAACGCCCGGGAAACGAGCCCGGGCGTTCAGTTCTCTTATTAGAAAGATCACGGCGGACGCCGCCGTGTCAAGCGGCCAGTGCCGCGAACTGCTAGTTCTGGCTCATTCCGATGGCGGTCAGCAGGAAGGCCAGCGCCACGACCGAGAACACCAGCAGCACCGCATAAATGGCCAGGACCACGATGGTGACCGTATCCAGACCCCTGGATTGCCGCTCCGGGTGATCGGTGAAGGCCCAGCGGTCCACCACCAGGGTGTCGCAGACCTTGTCGTGCGGGGCCTGCTTGCGCGCGGTCATGCCGGCCATGAACGCCGCCACGATCGCGCCGATGCCCAGGGTGAGCACGCTGATCAGCATGTAGGCCAGATAGCGCAGCACGTTGCGCCAGAAACCGACCCGGCCGCCGTTGCTGTCGGCACGCACCAGCTTGATGCCGCAGGCGAGCTTGCCCAGGCTGGCCTGATGCCGGCTGGACTGCATCCAGGCGAAATACAGCGTCGGGATCGCCAGGCCGATGCCATAGGACAGCACCAGGATGGCGGTGCCGAGTGCGCTGCCGTCGTCCAGCGCCGAGCCGGAATCGCCCCGGGTGGTCGCCAGCGCCACGACGAACACCAACGGAATCACGATCAGGTACACCGCAAAGCTGGTGATCAGGCTGTCCAGGATGCTGGCGGCCACGCGCCGCCACAGTCCGGCGTAGACAACCGGGGCCTCATGCGAGGCAACGGTGGCGGCAGGCGCGGCGGCAGAGCCCCAGGCATCCGGAACCGGCACGCCGGCGGATGGATGCGACGAGGTAGAGGCCGGCGTAGGCGCGTTAGCGGTGGTGGTCAGGATCGGGTCTGGGGCCGCTGGAGTTGTGGCCGCGTCTGCCGGCGTGGTGGCCCACGCCACTGGATCGACCGGTGCAGCATCTGCCGGTGCAGCGTGCTCGCGCGCCGGAAGCTGCTGGTGATCGGCCACCGCATACTGATCGGCAAGGCCGGGTTCGGTCTGCCCAGGCGCAGCGTCTGCAGTGCGGGCGGCAAATGACGCGGCTGCGGCAGGCGTACCGCCCGCCGCGCCGCTGGCCGGGTCAACCGTCGCCTGCGGCGCGCTGCGCGGAACGTCCGGGTCCGCATCGGCGGTCGGCGCGGGAGGCGTCGGCACCGCGGTGGCGACGTCCAGCTCGGCCGCGACCTCGCCAAGTGTTACCCACTGCGGCAAGCCTTCGCGCCAGACCAGGCTGGATGCATCGATCAGGCCGTCGGACAGGCGCGCGCGAAGCGTGTCCGTGTCCACCGGCCCCTGGCGCTCGCGTTGTGCGTCGGCGTAGTACCACTGCGTCATTGAAGTCCCCTTGGGTAAAGCGATTGACTAGCCGCGGCAGTCCGGCGGAAGTTGGTCGTCGTCGATCTCGGAGCTGCACTGCCAGATGCCGGCGTCCGCGTCGAAATCCAGCCACAGCGCCTTGCCGTCGATCCTGGTCATCGTCGGCGCATGCAGCAGCGCCTCGACGCCGCATTCGGTGGTGTCGAAACGGCCGATCTGCACGCTGGTCAGCACCTCGTTTGCATACCGCTCGGGCGCGAGGAAGCCGGCATCGCCATTGACCGGGCAACGGCCTTGCTGGGCGAGAAACCCGGCGATCTGCGGCTTCAAGGGCGCCAGCGCCGTGATCGCCCGGGCGACCTTGCTACGCGCGGTGTAGTCCTGATACGCCGGCAGCGCGATCGCAGCCAGGATGCCGATCACCGCCACCAGCACGAACAGGCCCACCACCGCGCCCAGTACAAGGGCCAGCGGCCAACCCGGCCCATTGCCGGGCAGGCGCTGCGCTGACGACGGGGACGAACTGGCGGCTGCGGCGTGAACAGCCGCAGGCGTAACCGGCGGCAGCGGCGGCGGCAGCACTGCGGTGCGCATGGCGGTGGAAATCGGGGGCCCGAGCTCGTCGGCGCACGCTGACAGCGGCACCCATCGGGCAAATCCTGCGCGCCAGACCAGGGTGTCCAGTGCGATCGCGTGATCGCGATACAGCGCCAGCAAGGCCTCGCCAGCCACCGGGCCACGCCGATGGCGGTTGCCCTCGGCGTAATACCAACTGCTCATTGCCGTCCCCTCGCACGCTTCCGTTGCGGCTTCCGCTTCAGTGTACGGGTTCAGGCTCGTCCAGGAACATCTGCGTTTCCATCCAGGCATAGGCCGCCTCGGCGCCCGGCTGGTTGAACAGCACCATCAAGACCACCCATTTGAGGTCGTCCAGGTCCAGTTCGTCCTGATCCAGCGCCATGGCGCGGTCCAGCACCAGCTCGCGCTGGTCGGCGTCCAGGATGCGGTGTTGTTCCAGGAACAGCAGAAATCCACGGCAGTCCACATCGAGCTTGTCCAGCTCCGGGCCGTGATAGATGCGTACCGGTCCATCGACATGCGGGCGCGCGACACTGGGCCGCTGCTCGGAGAGCGCGTCCAGCCAGTCGAAGGCTTTGCTGATTTCTGCGGGACTGAAACCGGCCTGGATCAGGCCATTCTGAAGCGAGTCACGGTCGCGGACCAGGTCCGCATCTTCGCTGAAATAATGTTCGAACAGGTACAGCAGTACATCAAGAATGCTCTCTTTCATTGCCCCTCGGCCTGCGTCGCGCGACGCTGTGGAGGTGAAGAAACTAGGGATTGCGGGTATAGCGACCGTGCTCGGCGACCACGTCTCCCTCCAGTTCCATGATGAGCAGCATGGAGGACAGCGCGGCGGCCGTCAATCCGGTGCGTTCGACCAGGGAATCCATAGGGGTTGGGTCGTGGCCCAGCGCCTGCCACAAGCGCTGGTAGTCCGGATCCGAGCGCGCCGTGCCGGCTTGCGGTGGTGTCCTGGCCTGATCAGTGGGGGCGGCCAGGCGCTGGCGCAAGGCGTCTGCCAGTTCGCCCGACAGCAGGCGCAGGCCGTCGATGATCTGGGCCGGCTCCTGCGCCAGGGTGGCGCCCTGCCGGATCAGGTGATGGCAGCCGCGCGCGAGCGGATTGTGCAGCGAGCCGGGCAGGGCGAACACCTCGCGCCCGGCCTCCGCCGCCAGCCGCGCGGTGATCAGCGCACCCGAGCGCATGGCTGCTTCCACCACCAGGGTGCCCAGGGCCAGCCCGGCGATGATCCGGTTGCGGGCCGGGAAGTGTCCCGCGACCGCCCCGGTGCCGGGCAGGTACTCGCTGACCACCGCACCACGCGCGGCGATGCGATCGCGCAGGCACTGGTGATGCGCGGGATAGGCCACATCCGTGCCGGTGCCCACCACCGCCACGGTGATGGCGTCGCTGCGGGCAAGCGCGGCCTCGTGCGCGATCGCATCCACGCCGGCGGCCATGCCGCTGACGATGGCCAGGCCGGCGCCGGCCAGGCTGGAGGCGAATGCGCGAGTGTGGTCGCGGCCGCCGGCGGTGGCGGAGCGGCTGCCGACCACGGCCACGCCCGGGTGCCAGAGCGCGTTCGGGTCGCCGTCCACGAACAGGGCCAGCGGCGGGTTGACGATGTGGCGCAGCAGGGCGGGGTAGTCGGGGTCGTTCAGGCCGATCAGGTGATGGCCGGGCTGCTCGCACCAGTGCAGGGCTGCGTCCAAGACGCGCGCATCGGGCGCCTGCAGGCGAGCCGCCTGCAGATCGTCGCAGCCGGCGGCACGCCAGGCCTCGTGCCCGGCGACCAGTATCTCTGCCGGGCTGCCAAAACAGCGCAGCAGTGCGCTGCGCGGCGGGCTGCGGCCACCCGCCATGAGCAGGATCAGGAATGCGCGCAGGTCGGGAGTGGTGAGAGCCATGCCTCAAGCCTGGACCGCAAACGACGACGGCGCCCTCGGGCGCCGTCGCATTACCGCATCGGAATTGTCGCTTACTGCGCGTCGGGATGCTTGACGAAGTAGCCCAGGCCGGTTGGCTTGACGCTTTCCATCACCAGCGCATAGCTGACCTTGTCGAAGGTGCGGAACACCATCGCGTGCGAGGCGTATTCGTCGGGCAGGCCGACGGTGGAGCCGGCCGGGCCGCTGAAGTCGTCGTCGGTCCGCGAGAAGCGCGAATGCTTGACGCGGTCGCTGACCGTGCGGCCCTTGCGCCAGATCGAGAACACCGTGCCGTTGTTGATGCCTTCGCGGGCGCCGCCGGAGATGGCGATCACATCGCGGGTACCGCCGACGATGAAGGCATCGGAGATGGCCAGCACCCGCAATTCGGTCTGCAGCGCCTGTTCCGACGGCGGATGCGGGATGAACTGCAGGTCGTACGGCTGCGCTTCGACGGCAACGATGCGATCGCCGGCGCGCACTTCGCGGCCGCTGTCCTGCAGCAGCAGGGTGGCCGCCTTGGAATTGCCGCCCGCCGCGCTGCGCGTGATGGTGCCGACGTTGACCTGCGCCAGTTCGTAGCCCAGGAACTCGCGGCGCGTGCTCGGCGCGATGTAGTTCTTCCAGATGTTGCCGGCGCCCGCGGTGATGTTGCCGGCCGCATCGAGGTCTTCGTTGTGCTTGGGCAGGCTGAACTTCACGGTCGGGCGCACCACCGCAAAGCGCTGGCCCGGCTGTGCATCGTCCAGGCCGACCACATAGGCCACCTGGCCGGTGGTGGCGCGCGCGCGGCCGCCTTCCAGGCCCACCACGTACGGCAGCTGGTCGAAGTCGTCGGTGACGCGCAGGTTCTTCAGGAACGGCTCGACCTCCGCCAGCGGAATCGCGTTGATCGGCGCTTCCTGGCGTGGGCCGGGCTGGACGGTGCCCTTGGCGACGCGATCCAGGTAGGCCAGGCTGATCACGTCGCCGGGGTAGATCAGGTGCGGATTCTGGATCTGCGGGTTGGCCTGCCAGATTTCCGGCCACAACCACGGCTTCTGCAGGAAACGTCCAGCAATGTCCCACAGGGTATCGCCCTTGCGGACCACGTAGGTGTCTGGATGTTCGCCCACCGCTTGCGCGGCAGCGTAGGTCGCGACGGTCAGCATCGCCGCAGCGACGACCGTACGAAGTCGGTTCAACATGAGTGCCTTCTTGCCTGATTCCCCAACAGGTCCGCGCACTATAGTCCAGAAACCGGGGCGTCACGCAAGCATTGCGCTAGAATGACAGCGTCTTGCCGGCGCAGCGCCGGTGTTCCCAGACGGGTAATCCCATGGCTTTGCTCCCTATCCTCGAATTCCCCGACCCGCGGCTGCGCACCAAGGCCGTGCCGGTCGATGCTGCCGAGCTCACCAGCTCGGCATTCCAGACCCTGCTCGACGACATGTTCCAGACCATGTACGAGGCGCCCGGCATCGGCCTGGCCGCCAGTCAGGTGGACGTGCACAAGCGTTTCATGGTGATCGACGTCAGCGAGGAGAAGAATCTCCCGCAGGTGTTCGTCAACCCGGAAATCGTGAGCAGGCAGGGCGAGCAGGTGTATCAGGAAGGCTGCCTGTCGGTACCGGGCATCTATGCCGATGTCGCCCGCGCCGATGCGATCACCGTGCGCTATCTCGACCGCCAGGGCAAGGCGCAGGAACTGAGCACCGATGGCCTGCTGGCGGTGTGCATCCAGCACGAGATGGACCATCTGGACGGCAAGCTGTTCGTCGATTACCTGTCGCCGCTCAAGCGCGAGATGGTGCGCAAGAAGCTGGCCAAGCAGCGTAAACACGTGGCCTGACGGCCGGGATTTGGGACTTGGGAGTCGGGATTCGCAAAGCCGGTTCTCTCACCGATTGCCGAATCCGCCGTTGCGACTCCCCAATCCCCACTCCCGAACCCCCTCCCTATGAGAATCGTATTCGCCGGTACGCCGGATTTTGCCGTCGCCTCGTTGCGCGCCGCCGCGCAGCGGCATGAAGTGGTGGCGGTCTATACCCAGCCGGATCGGCCTGCCGGCCGTGGCCGTGGGTTGACGCCCTCGCCGGTCAAGCTGGAGGCGATCGCGCGCGGCATTCCGGTGTTGCAGCCGCAGACATTACGTTCGCCCGAGGCACTGGCCACGCTGCGCGCGCTCAATGCCGACCTGATGGTGGTGGTGGCCTACGGCCTGATCCTGCCCAAGGCGGTGCTGGCCGCGCCGACCCACGGCTGCTGGAACGTGCATGCCTCGTTGCTGCCGCGCTGGCGTGGCGCCGCGCCGATCCAGCGCGCGATCGAGGCCGGCGATACCGAAACCGGCGTCTGCCTGATGCAGATGGAAGCCGGGCTGGATACCGGCCCGGTGCTGCTGTCGCAGCGCATCGCAATCGGCGAGCAGGAAACCGGCGGGCAGTTGCACGACCGCCTGGCCGCGCTGGGCGCGCAGGTGCTGTCCGATGGCCTGGGCCTGCTGCGTGCCGGTATCCGTCCGGTGGCGCAACCGCAGCCGGACGAGGGCGTGACCTACGCGCACAAGCTGGACAAGGCGCAGGCGCGGCTGGACTGGGCGCAGCCGGCGCAGGAACTGGCGCGGCGCGTACGCGCGTTCAATCCATGGCCGGTGGCCGAGGCGCTGCTGGCCGGCGAGCGCGTGCGCCTGCATGGCGCGGTGGCGCTGGAGCTGGCGCATCAGCAGGCGCCGGGCACCCTGCTCGCCGCCAGCAAGCAAGGCATCGACATCGCCTGCGGGCAGGGCGCGCTGCGGGTGCGCGTGCTGCAGCGCGAGGGCGGCAAGGCGATCACCGCTGCCGACTACCTCAACGCACGCCGCGACCTGCCGGCGCTGCGCTGATGCCGGCAGAGACCGCAATGGCGGGCGTGGGCTCGCGTCTGGCCGCGGCACGGGTGCTGACGGCCGTGTTCGACCAGGGCCGCTCGCTCAAGGCCGAACTGGCCGCGACCCTGCCCGGTCTTGATGATCCACGCGACCGCGCGCTGGTGGAGGCGATCTGCTTTGCGGTGCTGCGCCGCCGCCCGGCCTATGACGTGGCATTGCGGCAGTGGCTGGAACGCCCGTTGCCGCCGCGCGATGCCGAACTGAAGGCGCTGCTGATGGCCGGCTTCGCCCAGCTCGACGTGCTGCAGCTCCCCGCGCATGCGGCCTTGTCGGCCACCGTGGACGCGTGCCGCGCGTTGGGCCGGCCGCGTCAGGCCGGCATGGTCAACGCGATCCTGCGGCGCGCCCAGCGCGAGGGGTTTCCGGCGGTATCCGCCGATGCGGGCTGGCCGTCCTGGCTGCGCAAGCAACTGCGCGCCGATTGGGGCGACCAGGCCGAGACCATTTTCGAGGCAAGCGCGCAGATGGCGCCGATGTGGCTGCGCGTGCAGCGCTCGCGGATCGACCCGGCCGGCTATGTCGCAGGCCTGGCCGCGCTGGGCATCGCCGCCGAAACGGACGCGGTGTTGCCGGATGCGGTGCGTCTGCACGGCGCGGTGCCGGTGAGCCAGTTGCCGGGCTTTGCCGAGGGCGATGTCTCGGTGCAGGACGGCTCCGCGCAGCAGGTCGCCGATGCGCTGGTGCTGGCGGCGTCTGCGCGTGTGCTCGATGCCTGCGCCGCGCCCGGTGGCAAGGCCGCGCATCTGCTGGAGCGCCATCGCGGCTTGCAGCTCACCGCGCTGGATGTGGATGCGCGCCGGCTGGAGCGGGTGCAGCAGACCCTGCAGCGCACCGTGCCGGGCGCGCAGGTGACCCTGCACGCGGCCGATGCGGCCGAGACCGACGCATGGTGGGACGGCCAGCCGTTCGACGCGGTGCTGCTGGATGCGCCGTGTTCGGCCACCGGCGTGGTGCGCCGTCAGCCGGACGTGCTGCTGCATCGCCGTGCCGACGATATCGACGCCTTGTGCGCATTGCAGGCGCGTCTGCTCGATGCCAGCTGGCGCACGCTGCGACCGGGCGGGCAGCTGCTCTACACCACCTGTTCCCTGCTTGCGCGCGAGAACCAGGCGCAGGTGGATGCCTTCCTGCAGCGCACTGCCGACGCACGGGCGCAGCCGCTGGGTGCGCAATTCGGGCATGCGGCCGGTGCCGGACGGCAGCGTTTCCCCGGCGAGCGGCACTGCGACGGTTTTTTCTACGCGCTTTTGCTAAAAGCGTCCTGACCGCGCGCCGAACCCGGCGCTCCACCTCCGCACCCACGCCATCCGTCATGCTCAAGACTCGTGCTTCCAAGGATTTCTGGCTGCTGGCCATCACGGCTGTGCTGGTGATCGGCGCCGGCCTGGGACTGCGCGACCCCTGGCCGTCGGACGAGCCGCGGTTTGCGCTGGTCGCCAAGCAGATGGTGATGAGCGGCGACTGGCTGTTCCCGCATCGCGGCAACGAGCTGTACTCGGACAAGCCGCCGATGCTGATGTGGCTGCAGGCGCTGTTCTACACGCTGCTGGGCAACTGGCGGGTGGCGTTCCTGTTGCCGTCGCTGCTGGCGGCGCTGGGCACGCTGGCCTGCGTGTACGACCTCGGGCGGCGGCTATGGACGCGGCGCGTGGGGGCCTATGCGGCCTGGATGCTGCTGTTCACGCTGCACTTCACCTTCCAGGCCAAGAAGGCGCAGATCGATCCGCTGGTGGTGTTCTGGATCACCCTGGCCAATTACGGATTGCTGCGCCACCTGCTGCTGGGGCCGGCCTGGCGCTGGTGGACGCTGGGCTGGTTCGCCGCCGGGCTGGGCGTGATCACCAAGGGGGTCGGCATCATCGCCCTGCTGATGCTGATCCCGGCCGGCATTGCGGCGGCGCGCGGCTGGCCGGGCGTGCGCGTGCATGTGCGCGACCGGCGTTTCTGGCTGGGGCCGCTGTTCTTCTTCATCGCGATCCTGTTGTGGTTCGTGCCGATGATGGTGACCGCGCTGACTGCCGGCCAGCCCGAGTACCGCGTCTATCTCAACGACATCCTGCTGCGCCAGACCGCCAAGCGTTACGCCAATTCCTGGGATCACGCGCAGCCGGTCTGGTACCACTTCAAGGGCATGGCCACGATGTGGCTGCCGACCATCCTGTTGCTGCCCTGGGCGATCCCGGCCTGGTGGCGCCGGCTCAAGCGACGCGATGCGCGCTATCTGTTGCCGCTGGCCTGGTGGCTGCTGGTGCTGGTGTTCTTCACCATTCCCAGCGGCAAGCGCGATGTGTACATCCTTCCGGCGCTGCCGATGTTCTGCCTGGCCCTGGCGCCGCTGGCGGCAGGCCTGCTGCGCCGTGCCGGGGTGCAGCGGCTGCTGTTCGGATTCGTGGTGCTGCTGACGGTGGCCTTCGTTGCCGGCGGTGCGGCGATGCTGATCGGGCATCCGGGGTTCGAGCAGAAGATCATGGACAGCCGCGGAGTCGGCAGCGAGGCCACCGACCCGCTCGGCTGGCTGCTGCTGGCGGTGGGCCTGTGGGGCGTGGCCAGCCTGTTGCTGCTGCGGGTGCGCGGTTCCGCGCTTGCCGCCGCATCGCTGCTGGGCGCGTGGTGGGTGGCGTTCGGGTTGGTCTGCTATCCGATCTTCAACGATTCCAGTTCGGCGGGCGCGGTGATGCGCGAGGCCGGGCGCCGGATCGGCCCGGATGCGCAGCTCGGGCTGGTGGCCTGGAAGGAGCAGAACCTGCTGATGGCCGACCGCCCCGCGCAGACCTTCGGCTTCAAGGTGCCGTGGGAGCAGCAACTGCAGCGTGCGGTGGCCTGGCAGGCACAAGACCCGGAGCAACGCTGGCTGATGGCGCAGGAGACCGCGCTGCTGGCCTGCGTGGACCGCAGCCGCAGCCAGATGGTGGGCGTGGCCAACCGCCGTCGCTGGTGGCTGGTACCGGCCGATGCCGTGCACGGCAGCTGCGTGGCAAGTGCCGAGCAGCGGGCAGTGGAAGCGCAGGAGCAGGGCAACCTGGACACCGAATGAGCCGGCGCAGCACAGGTTCCGGCCACGATCGGCGGCGCGTCAACGCCGCCGCCGGCCGCCGTCTAGCATGGATTCATGCGGGACATCGTTAGCTTGGCCGGCGTCGCTGACGCGTGCCGCCCGATTCACCCCCATTCGCCACCGATGTCTGAATGAATTCCTTGCCCACCCAGCCCGCTGCACTTTCCTCCTCGGCCCCCATTGCATCACCGGCAGGTGTGGGCATTGCCGAACTGGGTGTCTTTGCGTTGACCGCGCTGGTGGTCAACATGCCGAGTGGCTTGCTGCCCTTCGGGCTGTGCCTGCTGCTTGGCTCGCTGGTGGGCTGGCGCAGCCTGCGCGCGGGCATCGTCGCGCGCAGCTGGTCGGTGCGCGCGCTGGGCTGGCTGACGGCGGCGGTGATCGCGATGTCGCTGCTGTCGATCGTGCTGTTCGAACACGGGCTGCGCGATGTCGACAACCGCTCGCGCTTTCTGGTGCTGCCCTGGGCGGCGGTGTGGGCGTACGCACTGCAGCCGCGCCAGATCTGGCTCTGGCGCGGCGCGTTGGCCGGCGTGTTCGTGGCAATGGTGATCGCCATGCTGCAGGTGATGAACGGGGCCCCCCGCGCCGAAGGCTGGACCAATGCGATCGTGTTTGCCGATATCGCGCTGATGCTGCTGGTGGTGGCGGTGTTCTGCCGTCCGGTCGGCCATGTGCGCTGGCTGGTGGGCGCGGCCATCGCCACGGTGGTGGTGATCGTGCTCAGCGGCAGTCGCGGGGTGTGGTTGTCGCTGCTGGTGACCCTGGGCGTGCTGATCTGGGGCGCGCCCTGGCAGAGCGCACGCCTGCGCTTGCTGACCTTCGTCGGCGGTGCGGTGCTGGCGGTGGGCGTGGTGCTCAGCGTGCCGGCCTTGACCGAGCAGATGCGCCTGGGGGAGTTGCAGAGCGACCTGCGGCGCTACGAGGTCGGCGACAGCGACTCGTCTGCCGGTGCCCGTATCGAACGGCTGCACGTGGCCTGGGATACCTTGCGCGCGCATCCGCTGACCGGCATCGGCGTCGGGCGCTTCGACGATGCGATGCGCGAGCTGCCGGTGTGCGCCGGCGACACCTGGCTGCTGCGCTGTCATCTGGGCCATGCGCACAACGATCTGGCCGAGTGGGGCGCCACCCAGGGGGTTCCGGGGCTGTTGCTGTTGTTTGCGGTCTACGGCGTGCCGTTGTGGATCTTCGTGCGGCTGCATCGACGCAGCGGCCAGCGCCAGTTCCGCGGGCCGGCAGCGGCCGGTGTGATGATCGTGGTGAGCTATGCCCTGTGCGGACTGACCCAGTCGATGTTTGCGCACCAGGTGTCGGCCAGCTTCTACACGGCGATGGTCGGTGTGCTGGTCGGCCTGGCGGCGCGCCAGGCGCAGGCATACTCGGTGCGAGCGGCCGACAAGGCCTAGCGAGCGGCCTTGCGGTGGGTGGTGGGCTCGGCCCCATCATCGGATAGGTGACTGTTGGCTCGGAGCGCCGACCTGGCGGCGGGCGCAGCCGTCGCAGCCGTCGCGGCGGTCGCATGCGGGTCGCTGCGTTCAGCCGTCGCGGCGATCGTCCACGCGCGGCGGATCCTGCACCGGTTGGTTGTGCTGCAGCAGCCACAACATGATGGTCTTCTGGCGCACGTAGTTGGCGCGGACATAGGCGTAGATCAAGCCGTGCCAGCCATCGCGAAACCCGCCACGCAGCAGGTAGCCGCGCCAGAAGCGCCAGGCCGGTGCCAGCACCAGCTTGCTCCAGGTCGCACGCTTGCCGCGCGCGTAGTCGTGCTCGGCCATCATCTGCGCGTAGCGCTGGGTCTTGGCCAGTTGCTGCGCCAGCGAGCGGTAGGGGTAGTGGATCAGGTCGCCCGCCAGGGTCATGACCGCCCCGTCGACACTGGCTGCTTCGTGGATCTCGCGCTTGCCGCGCCAGCCGCCGCGGCGTCGATCGAACAGGCGCAGCACCCGATCCGGATACGCATTGCCATGGCGCAGGAACCGGCCGAAATAATCCGACAGCCGTGCGAAGCGATAGCCGGCCGCGCCGGCAAAACCGCCATCGCGCGCGGCAATGATCGATGCCCGCAAGCCATCGCTGACGCGTTCGTCGGCATCCAGGCACAGCACCCAGTCATGGCTGGCCTGCGCCACGCAGAACGCCTTCTGGCTGCGATAGCCATCGAAGGTACGTTGCAGGACGCGTGCGCCATGTGCGGTGGCCAGCGTCACGGTGGCATCGGTGGAGCCGGAGTCCACCACCACGACCTCGTCGCAGAACGCCAGCGAGCGCAGGCAGTCGCGTAGGCGATCGGCCTCGTTGAACGCGATAATGCAGGCGCTGATGCGCGGCCGTTCGTCGGGTGCGGTCGAAGAGGACATGTGATGGCTCAATACCTGCTGTTCGCAACGGAGCGTTACGCGTTGCCTATTCTGGCGCCATTGGCGCAGGCATTACAGGCCCGCGGGCACGCCGTGTCTGCCTGGTTCGAGGGTGGTGCGCGCGGGCTGGTGTTGCCGGATGTGCGCCAGGTCGGCCTGCGCGAGGCGCTGTCGCTGCGCCCGCAGGCGGTGTTCAGCGCGGCCAACTGGGTGCCGCCGTTCATTGCCGGTGCCAAGGTGCAGCTGTTCCATGGTTTCAACGTGCAGAAACGCGAAGACAACCGTGGGCACTTCCGCGTGCGTGGACTGTTCGATCTGTATTGCACGCAGGGCCCGGCCACCACGGCGCCGTTTCGCGCACTCGCCGCGCGCGAAGGGCATTTCGCGGTGGTCGAAACCGGCTGGCCCAAGCTCGACCCGGTGTTTCGCGACGATGGCGGACGCGGCGCGGCACTACGCGCGCCCGCCAACGGGCGGCCGGTGATCCTGTTCGGCTCCACGTTTACCGAGCGCTTGAGCGCCGCGCCCGCGCTCTACGAGCAGATCGCCGCCGATATCGCGCGCGGTGCGCATTACTGGCTGCTGACCCTGCACCCGAAGTGCGCGCCGGAGCTGTTCGATCGCTATCGCGCGTTGGCCGGGCCGCATGCATGCTTTGTCGAACCCGAACAGGTCATGGCCGCGCAGCGTGCGGCCGATGTGCTGGTGTCGGATACCTCATCGATCGTGTCCGAGTTCGTGGTGCAGCACAAACCGGTGGTGACCTTCCGCAACCGCGTGCCGCAGCCGCATATGCTGGACTTCCAGCAGCCCGGGCAATTACCGCAGCAGCTGGCGCGCGCGTTGGCGCCGGATGCGGCGCTGCGCAGTGCGCTGGCCAGGTATGCCGATGCGATCCATCCGTACCGCGACGGGCAATCGTCGGAGCGGGTGATTGCAGCGACCGAGGACTTCATCGCCGGTAAGGTCGGTCCACTGCGGCGCAAGCCGCTGGGCGCAGTGTGGCGCGGCCTGCAGATCCGCCGCGAACTCGGATACTGGGGCCCGGCACAACGCTGATCGCTGTTGGTTGCGCGTTGACGAGCTATCGCTGCCAATCAGCACTTCACCCAATCCCGAATCCCGAATCCCCAATCCCGATTCCCGATTCCCAACTCACCAACGCAACTTGCGCCGCGTCAACGCGGCACCCAACCGGGCCTGCAGCGCCTGCGCCTGCGCCAACGGCACAAAGCGCAGGCGTAACCCCGGGCCGGTCGGGCTGGCGCCGGCGGTGTCCAGCCACAGCGTTGCGGTGCCGGACAGGCGATCCAGCGGCGAGCGTTGCAGTTGCAGCGCCTGCAGCTTGTCCAGCTCGGCCAGCCGCCACCAGCGTTTCCACCAGCCGCCGCGCACGGCGACAAACCGCGCATCCACCGCATAGCCCATGCGGTGCACCTGGCGATGCGCCTTGAACGCACTCCACGGCAACCACAGCAGCAACCACGCCGCCTGGTTGCCGAATTGCCAGGCCAGGCCACCCACCAGCGGCAGCAGCACCAACAGCGTGGGCAGGCTCAATCGCCACCAGCAATGCGTGGCGATCGCCTGCCACTGCGCAGGCGGCCAGGCAATCCCAGGCAGCAGGCGCTGCAACAAGGCATCGCAGCGCTGCGGGTCGGCGATCGGCGCAAGTTCCTTCAATGCGCTGCCTTCGCTGTCGGCGGTGCCGGCCACTGCGGTCTCCACCCGCAACTGGCGACGGCCGAACAGGCGATGCAGGCGGCTTTCGTACAACGTCCACGACTGGATGCGCCGCAGCGCCACACTGCTGCGGATGCGCGTCAGCAGGCCGCGCTCCACGGTGAGGCGGCGCTCGGATTGGCTGAGGTGGAAGCCGTGGTACTGCGCCACCGCCAGGGCCACCGACAACGCGCGCATCGCGATCAGCACGGCCAGGGTGCCGAGCACCACCAGGGTCGCGGCGACGGCCGTCCCCGGATGGACCTGGCTGACATAGCGGTATGCCAGCTCGCCGTTGTGCTCGACGAAGTTGGACACCGTGCGGCGCGGGATCATCTGGTAGATCACGCCGAAGCTGGCAGCCACCACCACCATGCCGCGATTGGAGATCAGCCCCAGCCGGATCACTTCGCCCATCGGCAGGCGCAGCAAGCTGTTGCTGTCGGCCTCGGGCTGCGGCGTCGTGGCGTCGGCATCATGTGTGCGGCGACGGATCAGGTCTTCCAGCGCCAGCGCCTGGTCCAGCCGCAGCACGCGCATTTCCGCTTCGGGCTTGTGGCCACCGGCCGATTCCAGCCGCACTTCGGCCACCCCGGCCAGCCGGTGCAGCAGCGATTGATGCACCACCACGTTGTGGATGCGCGCGAACGGGATATCGCGCCGGCTGCGTTCCAGCAGCCCGCTGCGGATCGCCACGCCATCGGTGCCGATGCGGTAGCGGTAGGTGAAATAGCGCAGCACCGAGATCGCCACCAGCACCGCCATCACCACGCCGGTGGCGATGTGGTCGGCCGAGTCGCGGCTGCCATCGCGGCTGCCGAACAGGATCAACGCCGCCAGCGGAATCAGGAACTGGCGGATCTGCTGCAACAGCACGAACACCCACGACAACGGATGCAGGCGCTGCTCGTCCTGGCCGGGATGTTCGATGGCACTCACAGCGCGTCGTCGTCGTGATCGAGCTGGCGGGCGAGGCGGTCGCGCAGGCGTTCGGCATCGCCCTGATCCAGGCCGGACAAGGCCACCGCGTTGAGCCGGCTGCCGGCGGTATGCACCACCAGCGTGGTCAGCCCGGTGGCGCGTTCGATCGGGCCGCGGCGCAGGTCCACGTGCTGCACGCGCGAAATCGGAATGCGCGTGTCGCTCTGCCAGAGATGACCGCGTTGCAGCGCCAGCCCGTGGTGGTCGAGTTTCCAGTGGGTGAGCCGATGCCGCTTGACCGCGAACCACGCGCCCAGCAACGCGGCAACCACGGTCAGGCCCAGCACCAGCGGCCAGTGATGCCAGGCGTGCAACCCCGTGGCGGTCACGCCGGCCGCGATCAGCCCGGCACATCCGCCGCCCAGTGCGCCGTTGACGCCGGCCACATAGGCCCCGCGCTGCGGTAGCGGTTGCCACTGCGTGTGGTCCACGGCCGGACCCTCTGCCGGCGCGGCGGTGACGATGACCTCGGGGTGCGGCGGTGGAGCGTCGTGCACAAGGCTGGCCTGCAGAAGCGGTGCGCAAGCATAGCCGGGCGCCGAGGGCGGGCGCATCCAGCGCTGGCGGCGCTTACTGCGCGGCCAGGATCAGCGCGTCCACATCCAGCGCATGCCCGGCGCGCGCAGCCTTGGTGCGCAGGTACTGCTCGTTTTCCGCAGTGATGTCGCCGGTCACCGGGATGCGGTCTTCGACCGCGATACCGGCCGCGCGCAGGCGCTCGGCCTTGGCGGGATTGTTGGTCAGCAGCCGGATCCGGCCGATGCCCAGGCCGCGCAGCATCGCCACCGCACTGCCGTAGCGGCGCTCGTCCGGGCCAAAGCCCAGTTGCGCGTCGGCGTCGATGGTGTCCAGGCCGGCATGCTGGTAGCCGTACGCGCGCATCTTGGCGGCGATGCCGGTGCCGCGGCCTTCCTGGTCCAGATACAGCAGCACGCCGCCGCCGAGGTCCTTCAGCTTGGCCAGGCCATGCCGCAGCTGGTCGCCGCAATCGCATTTGAGCGAGCCGAACAGATCGCCGGTCAGGCAGGAGGAATGCACGCGCACTGGCACTGCGGCCGACAGGTCGGGCTGGCCGACCACGATCGCCACCTGGTCGCGCTGCGCCACCCCGCCGCGAAACACCACGAACTCGCTCATCCCCAGCCCGCGCAACGGCACCGGCGTGCGGGTGACCAACTCGTAGCCGGCAGCGGCGGATGTGGCGCAACCGCTGGCCAGATCGTCCAGTGCCAGCGACTGGCAGCCGGCGAAGGCGGCCTGGTCATCCGCGTCGTGCAGCTCCACCGCCAGCATCGCCGGCAGCAGCAGTCCCAGCCGCGCGATCTCCACCGCGCCTGCGTCCAGCGTATCGCCCGCGGTCCACTGCGTCGGGACCGGGGTGTCGCGCAGGTAGGCCAGGGCCGCGAGCTGGTCGTAGTCGTGCTCGGCCAGCGCCACGCGTGCGCCCTGCGGGGCGTTCAGGCCCAGCACCTGGGCACGGGTCGGGGTGACGAACAGATAGTGCCGCCGCTGCGCCGCACGTGCGAAGGCCGCATACGACTGCGCGGTGCTGCTGTCCAATGCCAGTACCGCGCGTGCCTGCCCGTTGGCCGCGGTCAGCAGCACCGGGCGGCCGGCGCGCAGCTCGGAGGCGGCGCGCTCGCAGCGGATCGCCGCCGGATCACCGAAGGCCTGTGCGCTGGAGGAGGGGACGGGGCTGCTCATGCACGACTCCAGATGGGGATTGCCACGCCCGCTTCAAGGCGGACGCTGCCGCGGCCACTGCCTGCCGCATGCAGCCATTGTCGCGTGGTTCGCAATCGCCAGTCGCCACGGCCGGGTGGAACGCTGCATCCAGCGCTCGCCGTTTGAGTTGCACGGCAGGCGTGGATTGGTTGCATGCCGGCTGCGTTGTTCATCGCCGGGCAATGCCTTTTAATCCCAGGACCCCCTGCCCGTATCGGATCCCATGTCTCTTATCGACTGCAGCGAAGACCGTCACGCCAGCGCCATCCTGGACATCTTCAACGACGCCATCGCCACCTCTACCGCGTTGTACGACTACAAGCCGCGGCCGCCGGAAAGCATGGTCGGCTGGTTTGCCACCAAGCGTGCAGGCGGCTTTCCGGTGATCGGGGTGGAAGCGGCCGACGGCAGCCTGATGGGCTTTGCCAGCTACGGCACCTTCCGCGCCTGGCCGGCGTTCAAGTACAGCGTCGAGCATTCGGTCTACGTGCACCGCGACCATCGCGGCAAGGGCCTGGGACGCCTGCTGTTGCAGGGTATGATCGCGGCGGCAGAACAGCGCGGCGTGCATGTGCTGGTCGGCGGTATCGATGCCAGCAATCAGGCCAGCATCGCCTTGCACGAACAATTCGGCTTCACCCACGCCGGCACCGTGCGCGAGGCCGGCTTCAAGTTCGGGCGCTGGCTGGATCTGGCCTTCTATCAGCGCATCCTGGCCACGCCAGCGGACCCGCACGACGATTGAGCGTGGTGGTGATGCGGCGTGACACATTCTGCGCGCGAACCTGCCGTAAGCGGTTGATGGGAGCGCGCGTCGTGACGCGTTCTCCTGGGCGTGCGGGGCCGCAGGACGCGTGATGCGCCGGACCTGATTGCAGCGTCGTTTCGGTGGCTGCACGGCATTTGGCACAACGCCGTCATCCACGCCCGGTAGCTGTGCCCCGCCGACGGGACGGCCCGGGCGCCGATGGGGACTGGTGTGCAGGCAGCACCGGCGCCCGTCTCAAGGCGAGTGGCCGCTGGCGATCGGTGACCTAGTGCGGATGCCGCTCGGTCGCGTAGGGATTGGCTTCGCCACTGCCCGGCGGGCGCAGCGTGTAGCGCTTGTAGGTCCATTGATATTGCGCCGGGTCGCGCCGGGCGATCTGTTCGATGCCGGCATTGAGCGCGCTGGCGGCGCGCACCGGGTCCGGGTCGGCCACGGCCGGGTCGGCCGGCTGCACATGCAGTGCAAACTGCAGGTCGTCGCCGGCGCGCTCGCACCAGCCGTACAGCACCGTGGCGCCGGTGCGTTCGGCCAACCGGTTGACCAGGGTCATGGTCAGCGCCTGCATGCCGAAGAACGGCGCAAACACACCATCGCCCATCTTCGGCTGCTGGTCGGGCAGGATGCCGACCGCGCCGCCGTCCTTGAGCACCTTGAACAACTGCCGCACGGCCGGGCCTTCGGCGCGCACCTGGCGCACGTTGTCGCCGCCGCGTGCAAGCTGTAGGAAGCCGTCCACCGCCTCGGACTCCGGCGGCCGGTAGACAATCGCGATCGGCCCGCGTTCGGACAGCCACTGGTTGAGTAGCTCCCAGTTGCCGAAGTGCGGCGCGGCCACGATCACCCCGCGGCCGGATGCCAGGGCCGCGTCGTAGAGCTCCTGGCCATTGCGCTGCAGGCGCGCCAGGTTGTCTGCCGGCGGGCGGGTCCAGGTGCGCAGCACTTCCAGGGTCTGGCGTGCGGTCGATTGCAGGACCTGTGCATGCAGCTGCGCGCGCTGTGCCGCGCTCAACTCCGGGTACGCCAGCTCCAGGTTGCGCCATGCCACGCGCGCCTCGCGTGCATTGAGCTTGCGCCAGCTCCAGGCCAGCGTATCGGCCACGCGTTTGAGCAGCGGCCAGGGCAGGCGGCCCACGGTGGCGGCGGTGGCATACAGCAGGCGAGCGCGAAGATCAGGTGTCATCCGCGCAATTCTAAACAGCGCGGCCGGTGAAGACCCGCAGGTGACACGGCGGGCAGCGCTGGGCATGCTGCGCGGCACAGTTTGCTGCCCGGGATGCCCATGCTTGCCTTGATCCAACGCGTTACCCGGGCCTCGGTCACCGTCGACGGCCAGAGCGTCGGGCAGATCGGCCCCGGCCTGCTGGCCCTGGTCGGCGTGGAGCCCGGCGACAGCGACGCGCAGATCCGGCGCCTGGCCGAGCGCCTGCTCGGCTACCGGGTATTTGGCGACGACGCCGGCAAGATGAACCGCTCACTCACCGACACCGGCGGCGGCCTGCTGCTGGTCAGCCAGTTCACCCTGGCTGCGGATACCAGCTCCGGCAACCGGCCGGGCTTCAGCACGGCCGCGCCGCCACAGGAGGCTGAACGCGCGTTCAATCAATTGGTGGCGATCTGCCGCGAAAAACATCGCGGCGGGGTGGAAACCGGGCGCTTCGGGGCCCATATGGTTGTCGACCTGGTCAACGACGGCCCGGTGACCTTCCTTCTCAGACCCTAGATACAACACGTCCACCAGCGGTCCCGTCTTGAATCCGGCAGACCGGGCTTCACGCTGGTATAATGCTAGGTTCTCTTTCCAATCTCAAAGCCGGTGGCGCGAGCACTCATGGCCAACGAACGTCCTGCCCAGCAATCCGACATCAAGCTACTGATCAGCAAGGGCCTGGAACAGGGCTATCTGACCTACGCCGAAGTCAATGACCATCTGCCCGACGACCTGGTCGACCCGGAGCAGATCGAAGACATCATCAGCATGATCAACGGCATGGGCATCGATGTCCATGAAGTTGCACCCGATGCCGAAACCCTGCTGCTCAACGATGGCAACACAGGCAACCGCGAGGTTGACGACACCGCCGCCGAAGAAGCCGCCGCCGCGCTGACCGCGCTCGACACCGAAGGTGGCCGCACCACCGACCCGGTGCGCATGTACATGCGCGAAATGGGTACCGTCGAGCTGCTGACCCGCGAAGGCGAAATCGCCATCGCCAAGCGTATCGAAGAAGGCCTGAGCCAGGTCCAGGCAGCACTGGGCGTGTTCCCGCTGTCGACCGAAATGCTGCTGGCCGATTACGAAGCGCACAAGGAAGGCAAGAAGCGTCTGGCCGAGATCGTGGTCGGCTTCAACGACCTGATCGAAGAAGCCGATGCCGCCGCCGCTGCACTGGCCGCCGCCGGCCCGGTCGCCGTGGACGAAGACGCCGTCGATGAAGACGACGACGAAGACGGCGATGACGACGCGGCCGAAGAAGAGGCCGGCCCGACCGGTCCGGACCCGGTCGAAGTCGCCACGCGCATGGAGAACCTGGCCAACGAATACGCCAAGTTCAAGAAGATCTATGCCAAGAACGGCGCCGAGCACAAGCTGGTGGTCAAGGCGCGCGAAGACATGGCCGCCATCTTCACCACGCTCAAGCTGCCGCTGCCGCTGACCGACGCGCTGGTCACCCAGCTGCGTGGCGTGGTCAACGGCATCAAGGATCACGAGCGCAAGGTGCTGCACCTGGCCACCACCGTGGCACGCATGCCGCGCAAGGACTTCATCCGTTCCTGGGAAGGCAACCAGACCAACCTGGAATGGGTGGAAGACGCACTCAAGCGCAAGCAGAAGTGGTCGTCGGCGCTGCGCGACGTCAAGGACCAGATCGTCTCCGAGCAGCAGGGCTCGATCGAGATGGAGAAGGCCAACTACCTGACCCTGGCCGAGATCAAAGAAATCAGCCGTGCGATGGCCTACGGCGAAGCCAAGGCACGCAAGGCCAAGAAGGAAATGGTCGAGGCCAACCTGCGCCTGGTGATCTCCATCGCCAAGAAGTACACCAACCGCGGCCTGCAGTTCCTGGACCTGATCCAGGAAGGCAACATCGGCCTGATGAAGGCCGTGGACAAGTTCGAATACCGTCGTGGTTACAAGTTCTCGACCTATGCAACCTGGTGGATCCGCCAGGCCATCACCCGTTCGATCGCAGACCAGGCGCGCACCATCCGTATTCCGGTGCACATGATCGAAACGATCAACAAGTTGAACCGCATTTCCCGCCAGATGCTCCAGCAGTTCGGCCGCGAGGCTACGCCGGAGGAGCTGGCCAAGGAAATGGACATGCCCGAGGACAAGATCCGCAAGGTGATGAAGATCGCCAAGGAGCCGATCTCGATGGAAACCCCGATCGGCGACGACGAGGATTCGCATCTGGGCGACTTCATCGAGGACACCAACGTGGAGTCCCCGATCGACAACACCACCAACATCAATCTCTCCGAAACGGTGCGTGACGTGCTGGCCGGGCTGACCCCGCGCGAGGCCAAGGTGCTGCGGATGCGCTTCGGTATCGACATGAATACCGATCACACGCTGGAAGAAGTCGGCAAGCAGTTCGACGTCACCCGCGAGCGGATTCGTCAGATAGAGGCCAAGGCGTTGCGCAAGCTGCGTCACCCGAGCCGTTCGGAGCAGCTGCGCTCGTTCCTGGACATCGACTGATCCGGTCGTCGTACCGGTGCAGTGATCACACAACAGCCCCGCACTTGCGGGGCTGTTGCGTTGTAGGGCCTGCCGCAGGCTATGCTTGTTGGGTGGACGTTTGCCGAACCAAGATGCGTCGGGGATGGCGCAGCTGACGTTCACGCCTCGGCGACGAAGCCAGACAGCGGCGCAACATGAAGCCGATGTTTGTTCCAGGCTCACGTGACGTTCTAGCCGTGGCTTCTAAGTTGATGGACGAATGGAACGAGGCCGTCGTATGAGCAGGCAAAGCCGGTTTGAAACCACCACATACCGCGAGCACGAGATTCGCGTACGCGCCGAGCAGGCGTCCCCTGGCGCCAGGTGGACGCTGTGGGTCGACGTGTATGCATTGGGCGGCAAACGCCAGCCACGCATCAGTGGCCGGGAAGCGGGCTGGGAGACCTACCAGGAAGCCATCGCGCAGGGATTCCGCGCGGGCCGGCAGTTGGTCGATGCGCAGCTTGAGGTGGCTTAGAGGCTGAGATTGGGGAGTGGGGATTCGGGAGTGCTGAGGTGCTGATTGCTGGGTGCCAGTAGCTACCGGATCTTGCACTGCCAATGGTGGGCAACGCCCACTGACCGCGTCCAGATTCAAGAGCCCGGCTTGCGCCGGGCTTTTTTGTGCGGGCAAGCGCAGGTGCGTGCAGGCGCTTGTCCCTCATCGACGCCGGATGTCAGCAGACAGCGACGCGCGCGGACAGGTAAACTTTCGCCTCAGCTGGACGGTCCGACATGCTCCGCATCTCGCCACCCACCCTGCCGGGCCTATAGCTCAACGGTTAGAGCAGAGGACTCATAATCCTTTGGTTCCAGGTTCGAATCCTGGTGGGCCCACCAAAAAGCAGTCCAGTGACGTCCGAGTTAGTCCAAAGCTCGCGGGAAACTACTCGAAAATAGCTGTTTTGGGTCTTTTGACGTCCAGTGGTATCCAGTTGCATCCGGCGACATAGTGAGTCGGGCTGTGAGTCGTGGAGCGGCAACCGGTTACTCCGACTCACAAATATCTGACTCCCCTGCTCACGGATGCCAAGCTTCGCGCGCTCAAACCTAAAGTGGCCGCCTTTCGGGTGGCGGACTCGAACGGCCTCTGCATAGAGGTTCGTCCCACGGCCTCGGAGGCTTGGCGCTACCGCTATCGGTATGCCGGCAAGCCACGCATTGTGACCATCGGCGAATACCCAGCCATGTCATTGATGCCGGCGCGCGCGGAGCGCGTGCTGACCTCCAGGCCGAAAAGATAGTTCAGGCCGGCGTTGATCTGCATGACCCCCAGGCCGAGCGAGGTGGCCAGGCCGAAGATGGTCCCTAGCGCGGCGGACGTATCCACTGCGTGTCCGAGCGGGCCGTGGATGCGATCTCCAATCAGCGGGTAGAGCGCAGATCGCACGCGCAGCGGCAGGTTGTGCCGATACGCGAAGTAGGCCAGGGAAAGTGCGACGACAGCATGGATCGCCCAGGCATGGATGCCCCACTGGAAGAAAGTGATGCGCATCGCCTGGCGCGCCGCCGCCGCCGATTCCGGCACGCCGACCGGCGGAGTGCGTAATGCGTGATGGATTCGGCGACGCCGAAGAACATCAGCCCGATGCCCATGCCTGCAGCGAACAGCATTGCAAACCAAAAGCCATAGTTGCAATCCGGTGGACGGTGGTCCGGCCCCAGCTTGATGCGGCCATAACCGCTCACCGCAACCCCGATCACAAATACCAGGAATCCGACGACAGCCAGGATGGTGAACCAGCCGGCATCGTTGGCGGCCCAGGTCTTGGCCGCAGTGAACCAGCGGGTAGCGACTGCTGGCGCAAAGGCAGCTAGTGCAAGCAGGGCGATCAAGATCGTCGCGGTCGGGATGAACACCTGCGGCAGGATGCGCTGGCGGACGGCGGTGACCGACCTCGGCTCTCGACCCTCGACTGACAGAATCCGAACAAATGCGCCCCTACGATTGCAAGCCCACCATTAGATTGCGGTCAGGGCTCCCCTGCCGTGATGCGAATGACCGAAAGTCTCCCCTCAACGCAAAAAGGAAAACACTGTGGCCCTCACGATAGTTACCGGAGCCGGAAGTGGCATGGGCCGAGACATCACGCTGTCGCTGGTCGCAGCTGGCCGGCCCGTCCTGGCGATTGGGAGACGTGAGCATTCCCTGAGGGAGACTGCCTCGCTCAGTGCAGATCCCGCATTGGTGTCGATCGCAACTGGCGACTTGTCGGTCGTCAGCGATGTCGAATCAGTGGTTGAAACGATTGGCGATCAGGCATTGCATGCGATCGTCGCTACGGCAGGCGGTCAGGGAGAATTCAAGCAGCCAGGCGGTTCGGTCGGGGCCATCGAAGGGGCGTGGTCCGATGCCTTAGGTAAAAACCTGTTCAGTGCCGTGCTGCTGATCGAGGCGGTGCTTCCACGGATGGAAGCGGATGGCCGCATCGTTCTCATCGGCTCAATGGCGGGCCTGGACGGGCAGGGCGGACCTTATGCAACCGCTAAGGCTGCGCTGCACGGCTACACCCGCGACCTTGCACGGCGTGTGGGCAAGCAACGCATCACGGCCAATGCTATCGCTCCAGGCTTTGTCGGTGATACCGAGTTCTTCGAAGCTGGCGGCTTTGGCGACAGCGCCAAAATGGTGGAAGGGATAGCGAAGCAGACATTGGTGGGCCGTGTCGGCAAGCCCGATGACATCACCGCGTGTGTCGAATGGCTGCTCTCGCCGCGTGCCGGATGGATCACTGGGCAAACCATTTCAGTCAACGGTGGCAGTTTGCTTGCGTAAAGGGAAACCTTAGCTCCTACATCGGCGTGAACCACCGTCATAGCCGCTGACTGGAGCTTCAGGCAGCGGTATCTGGAATCAATTTCAATATCTTTTATAAACTACATAATCGGCTATAGAAGAGAGGGTTGTGCCTGGGTGGTTGACTGATTTACTTGACTTCAGAAAATGTGCCATTTGGCGGGCAGGGCGATGCCAACCACGGCTACTTCCAGCCGCCCACCTGCGCGATAACGGTCGGGCAATGGGCTGCAGGAGCTGTTCGGCGCCATGCCGGGAGTTGTTGTTACGGCTGATGCGGTAAGCCCTGCGGGTACACACTGACGCTTCGCAGATTGGATAGCTTTTCACTGTGCGCCACTTCAGCGTCGTCAATGTCGGGCGGGGGCGGGCCGCTCCCGTTACTCCCCCCTCAGCGTGCTGTGTCGGAGTCAGTTCACGCCGACTCGTGCGATCAGCTTGCCACTCACCCCACCCCCGAGGTGCTCCAGGGCCTGAGGCACATCAGCGAAGGCCACGACTTGGTCGATGGGCATCGAGATTTTTCCCTCCGAGAAGAACTTACCGAGGACAGTGACGGCATCTTCTTGTTCTTCGGGGGTACGCACGCTGTGCAGTGCACCGGTGACGGAGATGCCTAGCGTTAGGATCTTGAGCGGCTCGATCCTCGGGAAATCTGCCCCGCCTGCAAAACCAACCAGGACGTATCGCCCACCGATGGCTATTGCCTCGAGCGCCGGTTCCGCCAGTGGATTGCCAACCGTGTCGTACACGATGTCGGCGCCTTTGCCGTTGGTGATCTTGCGTACTTGTTCGCTCAGTGACTCCGTACCGGTCACGATCACGTGGTCAGCTCCTTGTCGGGTGCAGAATGCGGCTTTATCAGCGCTTCTGACGGTCGCAATCACCCTGAGGCCCAGCGCTTTGCCAAGCTGGATTGCTGTCGAACCTGTGCCACCACTTCCGCCCAGCACCAACAGAGTCTCGCCGACGCCCGCGCGAGCGCGATTGACTAGTCCTACATAGGCTACGTGAAACGTGCCGAGAAACGCCGCGGCCTGCTCGTCCGGCATGTCATCGGCTGCAGGTACCGCTCCATCACTCGGCGAGATGCAGTGCTCGGCCAATCCGCCCGAACCATTCATGAAATTGGCGCCGCCGATCACACGCGTGCCGACGGGGAAGGGATATCCAGGCCCGGCTACCTCCACGATCCCCACCACTTCCTGGCCTGGCGTCACCGGTGGCTGCGGAGTCAAGAAGTAACGCCCTTCCAGCATCATGCGGTCTGGCAGACCGATGTTTGTCGCCAGTACCTTGAGCAGGGCCTCTCCGGGCCCAGGGCTGGGTATGTCAACGTCAACCAGCTCCAGCACATCGCTGGGTTTTCCGAAGGAGCTGGCCTGCCACGCCTTCATATGCATCTCCAAATTATCAAATGAACAGTGCACGCGCGATTTTGACCACCGTTTCTGCGTCGGGGGATGCGCGCTCGCCCACGCGCTCGGCAAACACCTGCGCCGACAGGTCACGGCGCTTGGGCAGGCGGTCCCGCTCTGCAGACGCTAGTGCAGGCCCCATCTCATCGAAAGTCAGGTCGGTGATGTACACCGGCGAGCCGGGTTGCTGGCGCCAAGAATCGGCGACACATCCAGCGTAGAAGCCATCAAATCCGGTGTCTTCCACCAAGCGCAAGGCAATTTCCTGATCCTGTGGCCGGTCTGCCGAGACGGGAAGGGCAATGCGCCCCTGCTCACCCTTGCCGCGCCCGTTGATTTCGAAAGACAGCATTCCAATGGAGTTCCACGCCTTGGCGATGGGCCTGCCGAAGTAGTCACGTACCCATTCGCTTTCTGCCTTGTCACCATCAAGTTCAGGATTGACGGGGTCCCGTCCGGGGAAGTAGTTGGAAATATCAATGACCGTTGTCTGCTCGGGCAGGCCCGCTACCAAGTGCCTGATCTTCTCGAAGCCGGGATGGGGCATGGCCAGGATGACCACGTCCACATCCTGGAGCGCCTCTTCTGCTGTTGCGGCATGTGCGCCCGTCTCAAGAATTTCTTCAGCGATGCTGCCAGGGCCGCGGGAGTTTGCGACCTTGACGTCATGCCCCGCTGCGGCGAGTTTCCGGGCTAGGACTCGACCCATGAACCCGGTTCCAAGTATTCCTATCTTCATGGCAATAGAACCTCTTGTTGGCGTTACATCTGTAGTGCGCGACTGATCCTGGTGATCGTGCAGGCGTCTGGATTGACCCCGTGACCGAACCGCTCTGCAAATATCGCGACCGACAAGTCGCGACGTTTGGCAAGCCGGTCGCGCTCGGCCGCAGCGAGTGCAGCACCGATTTCTGGGTAGGTGAGATGGGTGCAATACGCTGGCGAGCCGGGCTGCTGTCGCCAGGAGTGCTCAAGCACGCCTGCGTCGAAGCCATCGAAGCCGGTATCGTTTACCAGTGCCATTGCCACTTGCCGGTCACGGGCACGGTCGGCGGCGACAGGGATGGCGATGCGTCCGGGATGTCCCTGTGGTCGGCCGCACTCGGCAAAAGGCGCCGCAGCGACGGCGTTCCATGCTTTGACAATGGGCCGGCCGAAGAAGTCCTGGACCCACTGGCTCTCGACGGCGCCAGACTCAATTGCAGGATTGACCCGATCCCGTTGGGGGAAGTAGTTCGATGTATCGATCACCGACGTCTGCGCGGGGAGCGGTGTAACGAGGTGTTTCGCCTCGGCAAAGCCGGCGTGTGGCATCGACAGGATCAGAACTTCGACACCGTTCGCAGCTGCCTCGGCGGTGGCTGCCTGCGCTCCAGTTGCCAATGCATGCAGATCAACCGTCTCAGGGCCACGCGAATTGGCAACTTTCACGAAGTGTCCAGCCGCAGCCAGCTTCCGCGCGAGCGTCGTACCGATACTGCCCGCGCCCAGAATTCCTATTTTCATATGGTTTTTCTTATCCTCATTGGCGGCATCCTTAGATGCCGATCATTCCGGCGCTGGGTGGGCCAGCCCTTCGAGGGTTTTGCACAGCGACTGGATCTGCGCCTCCGTCAACTGACAGGCTGCTTTGATCTGGCCGTTAACCGCACGGATCTCACGTTCTATCGCTCGGCTGGCGTCAGTAAGGTCGACCAGCACCCGACGTTCGTCGTCCAGGTCACGTGTGCGGGTCACCATGCCAGCGACCTGCAGGCGCTTCAGCAGCGGGGTGAGCGTGCCTGGATCCATTCCAAGGCGGGACCCCAATTCGCCTACGGTCTGTGGGGCACCGTCTAGCAGGTTCAGGATGACCAGGTACTGGGGGAAGGTCAGGCCCAGTGGTTCCAATAGGGGCTTATGCAGCCGCGTCACTCGGCCAGCCGCGCCATAGAGCGCGAACGAGAGCTGCTCACCTACGCCCTGCTGTTTCCGTGCCATAGTTGTCCTGCATTTATTTGGTGCACCATATAACGGTACACGATTTAATTGCAACTTGGCTATTGAGCTCGACGCTCAAAATTGACGTGCCAACCAACCTCATCAACAACCTCAAGAGGTACAGCCCGGAAATTAGCGTAGCCAAGTGACTGTCAAATAAGCTCACTTGTGCTGCCTCATAATCCTTTGGTTCCAGGTTCGAATCCTGGTGGACCACCACTAGAAAGCAGGCGCTTGGACGCGCGCCCAAGTGCCTTTTTTGTGGCTCGGAAACTATCGGGGAACGTCGTGTTCTTCTTCGCTGATCGCGGAGTCGGCGTCTTCTGGATAAGCAATCGCGTGCGCGGTATTCATCGTGCCGCTCCGTTGCGGTGCGCTTGCCTGCGCAGCCACGTGAGGACATCAACTGCCGGGTCTTCATGCATGCAGACATGCAACCGGCCCAGCACCACGCTCTGCGCATCGCCGCCTGGCAACACGTCATCAAAGCCGGTGGCTTCGCAGGCGATCAGGACCGGCGGCAGACCGGGTTGCGCGTGGGCATGCAGCATGGCCAGCACATAGCCCTGCATCATTTCGAAGCTGAGGGTGACGCCTGTGCAGACGCGGAACTGTTTGCGCGTGCTCATCGCCGCACCTGCGCATGCAAGGCGTCGACTGCAGCGAGCGCTGCTTCGCAGTCTGCAAACGTAAGGGCGTGGACGGCCTTGCCTGTATTTGCGGGGCGTGCCAACCGGCTCAGCCACGCGGTATGGCTGCATTCGAAGGTATTGGCGATCAGGCCGACATGCTGGGCAATCTGACGCGCCGCAGACGCGGGTGTTTCTTGGGTGTCGTAGGACATGTGGATTTCCTCAGGTTTTGGAAATCCGTCACCCCGACGCCAATCCGGGTGACGGACGGTACGCGGTTGGCGTGCCGGCCTGAGGACCGGTGGGCCTTGCGACCCCCGCGCACCGCCCGCCATAAAGCTGGCCGGCATGCGCCCGCGACGATGCGAGCGATAAAAAAGCGCCATGCATCGATCGATGGGCGCTGGTGCGCCTCAGGTTCCGGGACGCCAATCCCGGTCGCCGAATATGCGGCGACGCACGCATCCTCGCTCCGGCCCCCGGCGCGTGTCAACGGGAAGCGCGGGCGTCGGTCGAGCTCATTTCGAGAATCTCCGGCACTGCGTGGCGTGATGCTCGAAGTTCGCTGGCGTCGCTCAAACCAGCATCGATTGCTGGGCGGCGATACCCGCCGTGGCGCCCTGCCATGATGCGGTGGTGACCGAGGCCATTCCGGGATTGGCGAGGTCGCCTGCGGCGTAGATGCCGGGCATGCTGGTTTCGCGGCGCTCGTCGACCTTGAGCGCGATGCCGGTTGGCGTGTTGACCGTGGCCAGGCCCAGCGATTCGTGCAGGCTTGCCGATGGCGTGGTGCGCGGATGCGCAAACAGGATATCGACCGCAACGTCGGAGCCGTCATCGATGCTGATGGTGGCACCGTGGTCCCCGTGACGGGCAATCCCGGTCATCCGGCCATCGGCCACAGGCACGTTGCGGCTTGCCAGATCGGCCCGCAGCTCGGGTGCGATGGTGTGGCCATCGGCAAAGACCGTCAGCCTGTCAGTCCAATCGTGGAACAGCCGGACCTGGTGCATCGACTGCGGGCCGGACCAGACCAGGCCCCAATGTTGCGAGGCGACTTCGAAGCCATCGCAGTAAGGGCAGGGCACGATGGATGTCCCCCAGCTTTCGGCATAGCCCGGCACCGCAGGCATTTGGTCGACAACGCCATAGCTCAGGATCAGGCGACGCGCCTTCAGGCTTTCGTGATCGTCGGTGAGCACGCAGAAATCGTCGATAACGCCTGACACCCGCTCGGCCCGCGCATCGATCAGCCTGATCGTTGGATAGCGCGCAAGTTGCTGCCGGGCCTCGACCAGGATGTCCAGCGGTGGCTTGTGATCGTGGCCGAGCACGCCGTGCGAGTGTCCGGCAAAGCGGTTACGCGGCCGGCCGGTGTCCAGGACAGTGACCTTGCGGCGGGCACGGCCAAGCTGCAGGGCGGCGGCGAGACCTGCAAAGCTGCCGCCGATGATGATGACGTCATCCATAGGAATAGGTTCCGAGCTGTCAATGAAAGAGGCCGCCGGCCTGGCAAAACGCCTGGAGCTGGAAACGCGCCCGCCTGCGGGTTGCCATTTTTGGTACTGGTTAGTATCCTAAATACAGAATTAGGATACTGTCAAGGACTTAAATTCGAGTGGCCCAGAACAGTCAAAGCCGGCGCGGCCGGCCAACCAATGCGGCGCTTGGTCAAACGATCATCGACGCTGCCTATGCGCTTTTTGTGGAACTGGGCTTCCAGGCGACCACATTGGACAAGGTCGCCCAGCGGGCGAAGATCTCCAAGCTCAGCATCTACCGGCACTTCGAGAGCAAGGAGGCGTTGTTCAGCGCGGCCATCGCAGACCGGTGCCACCAATTTGCGCCGCAGATGTTTTCTGAAAGCGTCGACGGCTCGGCTGAAGACCAACTGATGGCCGTTGGATCATCGCTGCTTCGCACCCTGTTGAGCCCGGATGTCCGCAGCGTTGAAGCCATGGTCATGGCCGACAAGACCAACCAGAAGTCCTTGAGCAGGCTCCACTACGAGGGCGGCCCCGCGTATGTCATTGCCCAAATCGCGGCGTTGTTACGTCAGTTGCATGAGCGGGCACTGCTGGACGTGCCCGATCCTCTCGGGTCCGCGCGCTTGTTTGCGGCGCTTTTCAAGGGAGCCGACCTGCTGATCATCGCGCGCTTCGATGCGCGGAAAGCAGAAGACAGCCATGAAATCGAGTCCTACTGCCGGTCGGCTGTCGGAATGTTCGTCGCCGCCCATGGTGGCAGGCGCCACGCGCCTGGATAGCGTGGTGCTCTGCAATCGGCTCAGCGGTCTGCAGGCGTTTGATCTGAGGTTGGCCGGGAAATTGCCGCGAAATTAGCTGCGCCTGGGCGGTCTTGCCGTCGGCAGCGCATGGTCTTGGTGGTCATCGTTGCCAGTGTCACGCGCCACCTGGCATTCGGCGCCCGTTGCCCAGCGTTTGTGCGCGCGCTATTGCAGGTCGATGGCGCGCCGCCGGCAATCACGCATGCCGCCAGCGCAAGGGACGACGCGTCACTCGCGTCCACCTCCATGCGCGCTGCAGCCCCGCGCAGGAGCATGCCGCTGCGCTGCGATATCCCATGGAGGCGAATTCGCAGGGCGCAGCGGCAGCTGCCGGCGGTGCATCGACGCGGTGGATGCGTCTTGTCAGGTTGCGATCAGGTTGCGGCCGGATAGTCGATGTAACCCTCGGCACCGCCGCCGTAGTAGGTGTCGCGATCCGGAGTGGCGAGCGGGACACCTGTCTGCAGGCGGGCGACGAGGTCCGGGTTTGCAATGAAAGGCTGGCCGAACGCGGCCAGGTCGATCACCCCCTGGTCGATCAACCGAGTGGCCCATTCCAGGGTCAATTTGCCCGCAAGGATCACGGTGCCGCCGTAGCTGCGCTTGAACGCTGCGAGGAACGTTTCGCTCATGTCGGGAGAGCCGTTTGCGTGGTTGTCGTTCAGATGCACATACGCAAGCCCACGCTTGGCCAGTTCTTCGGCCAGGTACAGGTAGCTGGCCTCGCTCTCCGCGTATGCGGGCATGTCGAATTGGCGATTGTTCGGTGCAAGGCGGATTCCCACCTTGCCCGAGCCGATGCGCGCTGCCACCGCATCCACGGTCTCGAGGATGAGACGCGCCCTGTTCTGCAGCGAGCCGCCGTAGGCGTCGACACGGTCGTTGGTGATCGGGTTGAGGAACTGCTCGAAGAGGTAGCCGTTGGCCGCGTGGATCTCGATGCCGTCGAAGCCTGCATCGATCGCGCGTTGGGCCGCCTGTTCGAAATCCCTGACGATGCCCGGCACTTCTTCGGTCTCGAGCGCACGCGCCGGGCTGGGCTCAGCCGTCCCCCGCGTTCCGTCCTCGCGGTAGATGAATGCAAAGCTCTTGGAGCTGGATGCAACCGGGCGCGTGCTCGCGCTCACCGGATCGGCGCCATTGGGCTGTAGCGAGGTATGCGACATGCGGCCCACATGCCACAGCTGGGCGAAGATCTTGCCTTGCCGCGCATGCACTGCATCGGTCACCACCTTCCAGCCGGCAACCTGCTCCTGCGACCAGATGCCGGGCACGTCGATGTAGCCCTGGCCTTGCTGCGAGACAGGCGTGCCCTCGCTGACAATCAGGCCTGCGCTCGCGCGTTGGCCGTAATACGTGGCCGTCAATGCGTTCGCAACGTACTCCGGATTACGGGCGCGGGTCATCGGTGCCATCACGATGCGGTTGCTCAGCCGGGTGTCGCCGAGATCGAAGGGTTGGAAAATCGTTGATGTCATGGGGGGAGGGTATTTGGTGGGGAGGGCTAAAGAAGGTAAGGTTGACTTCGATGCACATAAAGGTGCCAGGAGTCCCGCCATTGGGGACAACAATTCTCCAACGGAGGTCGGATGATTCCTGTCGAGACACTCAATGGGCTGGTCACCTTCGTCACCGCGGCCCGTTCCAGCACGTTCACCGAGGCGGCCGCGTCGCTGGGGATCTCGCGCTCGGCGGTGGGCAAGGCGATCGCCCGCCTGGAGGCGCGGCTGCGCGTGCGCCTGTTCCATCGCACCACGCGCCGCATCGCGCTCACCGCCGACGGCGAATCCTATTTCGCCGCATGCGCTGCTGCGTTGGAAGAGATCGCCAGTGCAGAAGCCGGCCTGGCCTCACAGTCGTCATTGCCCACCGGCCGGCTGCGGGTGGACATGCCCTCGTCTTTCGGCCGCCACGTCATGTTGCCGATCCTGCTCCGCATCGGCGCAGCGCATCCCGACCTCCACTACACGCTCTCCTTCAACGACCATCTGATCGACCCGGCCCAGGAAGGCATCGACCTGACGATCCGGTTTGGCGGACTCGAAAGTTCGGGTGGCCTGGTGGCACGCAAGCTGGGACGCCAGCGCCTGGTGTTATGCGCATCACCCGCGTATCTCGCCGCGCACGGCACTCCTCGCACGATCAAGGACCTGCAGGCGCATCGCAGCGTCGTGGGCTTCCGCAATGGCCAGCCTGTCGGCTGGCGGTTTGGCGGCAAGGTGGCCGACCGCGATTTCGTGCCTGAAGGAACGCACCAGTTGAATGACGGGGACGCTGTCATCGACGCTGCGATCGGAGGTCTGGGCATCTGCCAGATGCCGATCTCGCTGGTGCGCCCGCACATCCAGTCGGGCAGCTTGCGGCTCGTCCTGGAAGAGTGCACGGGCTATTGCATCGAAATCTACGCGCTCTGGCCGCGCACGCGGCACTTGCGCCCGAAGGTGCGCTACGTGGTGGACGAGTTGGTGCGGCTTGCTGCGATCGGCACCTTCGACTGAGAAATTCAGCGCAATGCGCGCTGCCGTCTTAGCCGGCCTGCGCGTCCCAGAACCCCATGAGCTGGGTGATGGCCGCATCCATCGCCTTGAAGCTCATGCCATCCCGGGCGAGTGTGGAGAGCCCGAGCAGGAAGCTGTCGAACACGCAGGTCAGTGCGGCAGCGTCGGCGGCCGGCCCGAGGTCTCCGCTGGCGATGGCGCGGTCCACGCAGGCGCGGATGCCGGCGCGGGTGCGGGCGCGCGAGCGCGTCAGCGGTGTGCACAGTGCCGAGAACTCCGGCGACGGCGCGCTCATCACTCCCAGCGTGACCATGCAGCCTTTCGGGTGGCCGCGCTCGCACTGCATCTTGGCCGAGCGGCGCAGCGCGAGTTCCACCGCCTGTTTCGGGCCGAGCGTGGTGTCCCACAAGCATTGGGCCACCTTTGCGTAGGTCGCCAGGTAGCGGTCCATGCATTCCCTGAAGAGCGCTTCCTTCGAGCCGAATGCGGCATAGAAGCTGGGCGCGGTGATGCCTCCGCCAATCGCGGCCTTGAGCTGGCTCAGCGAGGTGGATTCGTAGCCCTGTTCCCAGAACAGGTGAAGCGCCTGCTCGACCGCGGCGTCGCGGTCAAAGCTGCGCGGCCTTCCCATTTGCGCCATGGCACCCTCCGATCTCTACATCAAGACTAGTCGATACAGATGTCGTTGACAACGCGGTCGCCGCGCGGATATATATATCGAACGATACAGATCATGGCGTGGTGTTCCCGGCCGGCAGGTCTCACGACGACGGCCTGTTTTTTTTGGTGTAGATGTGTATCGATCAATATAGATATAGCGAGCCGTGCAGAAATCTTCCTCCCCAACGAAGGACAGCGTGTGACCTCTCCAACTGCATCCACCGCCGGTGCGATCCCGCCGCCATTACCAATCGCCGCCCTGTTGGCACTGGCCATGACCGGTTTCATCTGCATCGTGACCGAAACCCTGCCGGCAGGGCTGTTGCCGCAACTGTCCGCTGGCCTTGGCATCAGCCCGGCACTGGCCGGGCAGACGGTGACCGCGTACGCGCTGGGTTCGGTGATGGCCGCCATCCCGCTGACCATTGCGACCCAGCAGTGGCGGCGGCGTAACGTGCTGCTGCTCACCATCGTCGGCTTCCTGTTGTTCAACTCGGTCACCGCACTGTCGAGCAACTACAGCCTGACCCTGGCGGCGCGCTTCCTTGCCGGCGCAGCGGCAGGCCTGGCGTGGAGCCTGCTTGCCGGTTATGCGCGGCGCATGGTGCAGCCGGACCAGCAGGGCAGGGCCATGGCGATTGCGATGGTGGGGACGCCGGTTGCGCTGTCCCTCGGCGTGCCGCTGGGCACCTGGATGGGAGGCCTGCTGGGCTGGCGGAGTGCGTTTGCGGCGATGTCCGGATTGACGCTGATCCTGATCGTGTGGGTGCTGCTGAAGGTGCCCGACTACCCGGGCCAGTCGGCAGCGCAGCGGGTGCCGCTGCGCAAGGTGCTTGGCACGCCGGGCGTGCGTCCCGTGCTCGCCACGGTGATGGCGTGGATGCTGGCCCACAACATCCTGTACACCTATGTGGCGCCGTTCGCCGCACACGCCGGGCTGGGACATCGCGTGGACGTGTTGCTGCTGATCTTCGGCGTTGCGGCACTGGCTGGCATCGGCGTGGCGGCAAGGCTGGTGGAGCAGCACCTGCGTGGCACGGTGTTGGTGTCGTTGGCAACGTTCCTCGCGATCTCGGTGGTGCTGGCATTCCTGCAGGACGTGCAGCCTGTGGTCTACGTATGTGTGGCGATATGGGGGCTGACCTTCGGCGGCGCGGCGACCCTGCTGCAGACGGCACTTGCCGACAGCGCAGGCGAAGGCGCCGATGTGGCGCTATCGCTCAATGTGGTGGCGTGGAACAGCGTCATCGCCGGCGGTGGCGTGGTGGGCGGCGTGCTGCTGGACCACTGGGGCGCGCAGACCTTCCCGGTTGCCATGGCCTTGCTGCTGGCCATCGGATGGTTGATTGCATGGCGTGCCAGACGCCATGGGTTTGCCGCGGGCGCACGCTCGCCGGTTGCCGGCCACTAGCGCGCCGTTCCCGGTTTCCTTCCCGGCTGCGTTCGCTTGGCATACCCCGAGCGCGGCCGAGGGCCTGTACCGGCGTTTGTGCGCGGATATACGTTTCATATACGATTCGTATATTCCTGACATCGGAGCTTGCATGGGCATCGTCAATATCGATGACGAACTGCACGATCAGCTACGTCGCGCGTGCACGGTGACCAGCCGGTCGATCAATGCGCAGGCCACGTTCTGGATCAAGGTCGGCATGCTGTGCGAGATGCATCCGGAGTTGTCGTTTCAGCAGATCGTGGCGCAGCAGCTGCGGGCGGCGGGCGTACGCCCGCCATCCTTGAAACCGGCGCGGGCATGATCAAGCAGCCGGCGGAGATTGCGCTGCTGGCCACCGCCGGGGCGTTGCTGGCGCAGGTGTTCCATGCGCTGGATCGGCTGCCGCTGGCAGGCCGCAGCACGCTGGAACTCAACGACTTCGTCGAGCGGATGATTGTCGATGAGCTGGACGCGCGGCCGGCCAGCAAGGGGCAGTACGACTTTCCCTTCGTGCTCAATGCCTCGATCGACGATGTGGTGTGCCACGGCGTGCCATCGGCTGCGGACGTGCTGCGTAACGGGCAGATCGTCAATCTGGATATCACGCTGGAAAAGAACGGCTATATCGCCGACTCCAGCACGACGTACCTGGTGGGCGAGGTGGCGTATCCGGCGCGGCGGTTGGTGCGGGCTGCCTATCAGGCGATGTGGAAGGGGATTGCCGCGGTGCGTCCGGGCGCGCGGCTGGGCGATATCGGTCATGCGATCGCGCGGCATGCGCGCGAGCAGGGCTATGGCGTGGTGAAGGAATATTGCGGGCATGGCATCGGCCGGCAGATGCATGAGGAGCCGCAGATCCTGCACTACGGGCATGCCGGCACCGGGATGCCGCTGCAGGAAGGCATGGTGTTCACCATCGAGCCGATGCTCAACCAGGGCAGGGCGGCAATCCGCGCCGAGCCGGATCACTGGCCGGTGCGTACGCGTGATGGCACGTTGTCGGCGCAGTTCGAGCACACCGTGGCGGTGACGCGTACCGGTGTGCGTGTACTCACATTACGGCCAGGCGAAAAGCCGCTGTGTGCGCTGGGGTGAGTGCGCCGTCCCCCGGCGCGTGGCCTGCGCCCGCTGCGCCGCCGTGTTCGTTGCGTGCCCTGCCGCGGCCAGACTGCGGCAGGTCAGCCAGGTTGCTGCACACTAGGCCGTATCGCTGACGTCTCCCCGCGCGCCGGCACCCTGATCCGGCGGAGCGCTGGTCTTCCATGCAGCCACTTCCTCACAACCCCACGCATGTCGTGCATCCGGCAGTCGCATCCTGGCGCCGGCCGCTGGAGTGGTTGCGCCGGCAATTGCGCGCCAACGATCTGTGGTTCATCGGGCTGGCAGCCGTGGTGGGGCTGATCGCGGCGGCACTGATGGTGGTGCAGGCCGGTATTGCGCATGCGCTGCAGGCCTGGCTGTACGCGCTCGCGCCGGGCGAGCGGCTCAGCACCGCCGAATCGATCACCGCCACCCAGTTGCTGGTGTTGCCATTGGGCGGCCTGCTGGTGGGCCTGGTGGCCTTGCTGGCGCGGCGGCGCAAGCGGCCGCTGGTGGATGCGGTGGAAGCCAATGCCCTGCACGGCGGGCGCATGTCGATGCGCGACAACCTGATCGTTGCGGTGCAGACGCTGCTGTCCAACGGCGTTGGTGCGTCGGTGGGGCTGGAGGCAACCTATACGCAGATGGGCGCGGGCGCCGGTTCGCAGCTGGGCCGTGTGTTGCGGGTCCGCCGGGCCGACATGCGCACGCTGGTCGGTGCCGGTGCGGCCGGTGCGATCGCCGGTGCGTTCGGGGCACCGCTGGCCGGTGCGTTCTACGCATTCGAGATCGTGATCGGCGCCTACACGCCCTCGGCGCTTGCGCCGGTGGCCGCAGCGGCCTTGGCCGGCGCGTTCATGGCCAACGCGCTCGGTGCCGCGCCGTATTCGTTGCCGGCGGCGGTCGCCTATCAATTGCAGCCGCGCGACTATGCGATCTACATCGCGCTGGGGCTGACCTGCGCGTTGATCGGCATCGCGGTGATGCGGCTGGTGGCCGGTATCGAACGCGCCGTGGGGCGGATCGCGCTGCCGATCTGGGGCCGCCCGGTGGTAGGCGGGTTGCTGCTGATTCCGCTGGCGATGTATTCGCCGCAGGTGCTGTCATCGGGACATGGCGCCCTGCACCTGGACCTGACCAGCAGCAGCACGCTGCAGGTACTGGCCGGTGTGCTGGTGCTCAAATGCATCGCATCGGGCATCTCGCTGGGTTTCGGCTTCCGTGGCGGCCTGTTCTTCGCTTCGCTGTTCATGGGCTCGCTGGTGGGCAGCCTGTTTGCGGTGTTCCTGAACCTGCTGGTCGGCGCCGCGGCGGTGGACATCACCAGCGCCTCGTTGGTGGGCATGGCCGCGTTGGCGGCAGCCATTGTCGGTGCGCCGATGACGATGGCCATGCTGATCCTGGAAGGCACGCACGACTTTGTGCTGGCGAGCGCGGTGATGGTGGCGGTGCTGGTGGCCAATACCGTGGTGCGCCAGGTGTTTGGCTATTCGTTCTCCACCTGGCGCCTGCATCTGCGTGGCGAAAACATCCGCAGCGCACGCGACGTGGGCTGGGTGCGCAACCTGTCGGCCGGCAAGATGATGCGCAAGGACGCCAACCACACCGCGCACGACACCACGGTGAGCGAGTTTCGCCGGCGGTTTCCGTTGGGGTCCACGCAACGCGTGGTGCTGGAAGACGCCGCCGGCCATTACGCCGGGGTGGTGCCGCTGGCGGTGCTGTATGCGGACAACGTGCAGGCCGATGCACCGGTGAGCGACTACGCCAGCCACCGCGACGCGGCATTGCTGGCAGACACCGACATCGTGGCGGTGATGAAGGTCTTCGATGCCACGCACGCCGATGAGCTGGCGGTGATCGATGCCCAACGCAAGGTGCTGGGCGTGTTGTCGGAAAGCTTCGTGCGCAAGCGCTATGCCGAGGAACTGGAAAAGCGCGAGCGCGAACTGATGGGCGAGCGTGTGCTCGGCGATGACTGAGCCACGTGCTGCCGGCAGCGGCTGAAGCGACAGGGCGCGTGCTGGTCCGGCACATCCACCGAATGTAGCCGGCGTCTCCGGCAATGCCCTGCGCCCGCGACGCATGCAGCTTGCCCCGCGCCAGCGGCACCATGCGATGCCAATACGCATCTTCCAGCGGCCTGCGCGTTGGTGGCACTCCGGCATCGGCAGCGTTACCCGGCTTCGACTGCTCGATGTGCATGCGCAGCAGCGCGCCATCGGTTGTGCACACCGACATCAGCGCGTTAGCATGAAGCTTCGTCCAGCGCGATTTCCTCCGACACATGACACCACCCTGACCTAAGGCATCACGCGCTCGCAGTTGCTGCGAAGGTCCAGGTGTTTGACGTTCATGTCGTCGTGCCGTGTGTTTGCCGGTGCGCGGAGGCGTTTCAATGTCCAGAGTTTTCTCGTTGCGCCAGCAATGGCTCGGCAACGTGCGTGGCGATGTGCTCGCCGGCATCGTGGTCGCGCTTGCGCTGATTCCCGAAGCCATCGCGTTTTCGATCATTGCCGGTGTCGACCCCAAGGTCGGGCTGTACGCGGCGTTCTGCATTGCGGTGGTGACTTCGATCGCCGGTGGCCGGCCCGGGATGATTTCGGCCGCCACCGGCGCAATGGCGTTGTTGATGGTGGACCTGGTCAGGGAACACGGGCTGCAGTATCTGCTGGCGGCCACCGTGCTGGCCGGCGTGCTGCAGCTGATCGCGGCGGCATTGCGCCTGGGTGCATTGATGCGCTTTGTCTCGCGCTCGGTGATCACCGGCTTCGTCAATGCGTTGGCGATCCTGATCTTCCTGGCGCAGCTGCCGGAGCTGGTCGGCATGCCATGGCCGGTGCATGCGGTGTGTGCGGCGGGCCTGGCCATCATCTATCTGCTGCCGCGCTTCACCACGGCGATTCCCTCGCCGCTGGTCGCCATCGTGGTGCTGACGGCGGTGTGCGCGTATTGGCACATCGACATCCGCAACGTGGGCGACATGGGCCGTCTGCCCGACAGCTTGCCGGTGTTCCTGCTGCCGGACGTGCCGCTGACGTGGGACAGCGTGCGCATCCTGCTGCCGGTGTCGACGACGCTGGCCGTGGTGGGCCTGCTGGAGTCGCTGATGACCGCACAGATTGTCGAAGACCTCACCGACACCCCGTCGCAGCGCAACCGCGAATGCGCAGGCCAGGGACTGGCGAACCTGCTGGCCGGGTGCTTCGGTGGCATGGCCGGCTGCGCGATGATCGGGCAATCGGTGATCAACGTGCGCTCGGGCGGACGCGGGCGCCTGTCGTGCCTGGTGGCCGGCGTCGTCCTGCTGTTGATGGTGGTGTATGGCGCGCCCTGGGTGCGCCAGATTCCGATGGCGGCACTGGTGGCGGTGATGATCATGGTCAGCATCGGCACCTTCAGCTGGGGCTCGCTACGCGATCTGCGCACGCACCCGGGGAGTTCGTCGGTGGTGATGCTGGGCACCGTCGTGGTCACGGTGTGGACGCACGATCTGGCCCGCGGCGTGCTGGCCGGGGTGCTGCTGTCGGCGTTGTTCTTTGCGCGAAAGGTCGGGCGCATGTTGCAGGTGCAGGCCAGCGAGCGTGACGACGGAGTGCGCGTGTATGCGGTGCGCGGCCAGGTGTTCTTTGCATCGGCCGGGCAGTTCGTGGCCAGCTTCGATTTCCCGGGCACGCCGCCCAAGGTGCTGATCGATTTGAGCCACGCGCACTTCTGGGACATCAGCGCGGTGGCGGCGCTGGATCGGGTGGTGCTCAAGCTGCGCGCGCACGGTGCGGAGGTCGAGGTGATCGGCGTCAATCAGGCCAGCGACACGCTGATCGACACCCTAGGGACCCATCGGCGCGATGGCGCGCGCCTGCAGCTGGGGCACTGAGTTCTGCTGCTCGTGCGCGGCCCGCTCGACCACTGGCGTGGCCGTGTGGCGCGCATGTTCGTCCAGCAACGCGGACAGGCGACGGTGGCAGTCGCGGAAGGCCAGCGCGGAGGCCGGCATGTCGCAGGCATCGAAGGTGCTGGCCTCGGCTTTCCAGGCGGCGAGCAGGTTTTCCAGGTTGCGGATCAAGCTCGGCATGCGGTGACTCCGTGGGCGTTTTCATCAGTACGGCCACAGGCACCGGCCGGATGCGGTGGCGCCCGCTCGGCTCAGGCGTGGCCGGCATGGGCTGCACTGCGATCGTGCAGGACACACGTGCACGTCACATCGGCGGGAGGAGGGTGGCCGTGCGGTCTTTTACCGCTGGAGCTGACCATGAGCAACGACGAAAACGGCAATCGCGGCGTGGACGATCCGACCCCGCCCAATGGCGTCAAGGCGCCGGGCAGGGACACTGCGCCAATCCAGGAAGGGCCTGCGCAGGACAGCGAGATCGATGACGACGATGGCATCGAGGACCCGGTGGAGGACGATAGCGACCTGGGCGACGAAGACGAAGAGGACGAAGAGGACGACGACCAGTAAGCACGTCGCGGCGTTGTCCGCGCCGTGCATCGGTGACACCCGCATGCCGCCGGTTGCGCGGCATGTGCTGGCTGTCGCGGGCCGGGCTGCCTAGACTTGGGGGCTGCCCATCCTGTGACATCCATGGACACCTCTCTGTCGCCATTACCCAGCATCGCGTTGGGCCAGTACCGCCACTTCAAGGGCGGCCGTTATGACGTGCTCGGCGTCGTGCGCTGCAGCGAGACGCTGGCCCCGCTGGTGCTCTACCGCCCGTTGGACAGCGACGTCGGTCTGTGGGTGCGGCCGTATGCGATGTTCGTCGCGCAGGTCGAGGTGGACGGCGTTGCGCGTCCCCGCTTTGCGCGGGTCGAGTAGGCGCGGCTTGGCCTGCCCAACGTCACAGGGTTATTTGCGAGTGCGTTGGCAATGACGGCCGCCACTGCGCCCGTCATCACGCCCGATGGCCGGTATCTGATCGTGCGTGGCCGGCTCTGGCGTACCGCCAACCCGCATCTGCGCGAAGACGTGCGTGCCGGGCTGGTCGGCGCGTTGATGGATGCGCGGCGCGCGGTCAAGGCGGCCAGGCGCGATGACGATGCCGGGCGGCTGGCCACGGCGCGTGCGGCGGTGGACCGTGCCAAGACGGCGCTGGGAGAGCGCGGCCCGGTGTGGTGGAGCGATGGCGCAAAGGACTTCAATCGGCATCTGGTCAAGAACACGCCCTACGCGGACTGGTTTGCGGCGCTTGCCGCGTCCGATGCCTGAGTGCGTGTTGCGGCGGGCCATGCGTGGCGCTGCCTGCAACGACAAGGCCCGGGAATCCCGGGCCTTGTCTGCTGGATCACACGCCCCGCGATGGAGTGCAGCTGGCCAGGCTGCTGCGCTCAGCGCCAGGCGGGCACGGCCGGTGCACGGCATCGGCAAGGGCCATGCGGACATTCCGGTTCCGGGCGCGCCGTCCGCAGCTGCCTGACGACTGCTCGCAACATGGCGTCAGCCGCTGTTGATCGACGCGGCGAGAGACGCGCGTAGCCCGCGCTCAGCCCAGGTCGCAATTGCTCGGCTGCGGCCAGGTGGTGGCGGGCAGCATGGCCTTGACGTCGGCCGGTGCGGTGATGCCGATGGTGCTGGCGCCGTAGAGGTCTTCCAGTTCGTCGATGCTGACGATGTAGCTGTCCAGCGAACCGAGGTTGGCGCTGTTGGGAATCAGCCAGCTGATCGCGCGGGTGCCGCCGCCGGGGTTGGCGGTGATGATCGTCTTCCAGAAGAAGTCCGGGGTGCGGATGCCGTGGCTGCTCAGGAAGTAATCGTTGGTGGTGTCGCTGTAGATCACGCCGCCGTAGACCTGCACGCTGGCGATGTCGCGATAACACTCGGCCACGTTTTCCGCGCGCACCCAGATGCCCTGGTTGAAGCTGGCCACCTGCGGCACGATGTTGGACATGAGGTTGGCGCGACGGATGTAGGTCGCGTTGTAGTCCATGTGGTTGGAGGTCACCAGGTGGCCGCGATCGTAGCCGGTGCGCACGCTGGCGTAGGAGGCCGTGGAGGTCTGGCCGGCGCAGCCGCTGGGCAGTTCGGTATCCAGATTGAAACTGGACGGACGCGCCGCCGAGCCGGTATCGGCCTGCAGGACATACTCATAGCGCAACGCGGTGTGGTTGGTGCAGTCGTAGCGCAAGGTGTAGCCCCCCTTGTTGAGGGTGACGACCTGGGCGTTTGCGCTGGCACTGGCAGCGGTGAAGAGCAGGACGGCGAAGAAAGTCCGGAAGCGCATGGGTGTGAATCTCCTGGAAATCGATCGGACGCACGAGGCCACCGCCGGCTGCCGGGGGGCAGATCGACGCTCAGCGGAACGCGCGCTGGATGGGGGACAGTTGGCTCGGTGTTCAGCGAGCGCGACAGCTATCGCACGCAAATGTTGCTTGGTGGTGACGTAGCCGTGAGGACTGTGCGGTCGCGCCACTTTTTTCCGCAGAACTGTGATCTGTTTTGCGCATTGTTCGGCATATGGCCCGGCAGGCGATAAGCACCGGGGTATGCGTGGAGCGGGCAGACGCGTCTTCCGGACCGGGCTTTCGCGATGGCGCGCCGTTGGGCCATCGGCAAAGCGCGGTCGCGGGTGTCGGACAACCCCGCATGTCCAGGTCGGGTAAGCCAGCGCTGGCTGGCAGGTGGAGCACGCCGGGGGCGACGTCGGGACACCGCATCGATCGTCCTCGGCGCGCCACGCGCGTGGCGCTACGTGAAACGACGCCGGATCACCGCCGTGTCTGCCGCCTGGGAATACAGGAACCCCCCTTCTGCAGTCCGTGCAGAAGAGGGGCGTCGGGGACATCGCGGGACGATCCGGTCGATCGCCTATGCGGCGTCTCGTTCCAGCTGCTGCGCGCCGGCAGGCTCCAGCTGGAACAACGAGACCAACTGGGTCAGGGTGCTGGACTGCTTCTCCATCGCCCGGGCCGCAGCCATGGCCTCTTCCACCAGCGCTGCATTCTGCTGGGTGGTTTCGTCCATCTGGATCACCGTCTGGTTGACCTGTTCGATACCGGCCGATTGCTCGCTGGAGGCAGCGGTGATCTGGCCCATGATGTCGGTGACCCGGTTCACGCTGGCGACGATCTCGGTCATGGTGGTGCCGGCCTTGTGCACCAGCACCGAGCCTTCGGCCACCTTGCCCACCGAGGCGTCGATCAGCTCCTTGATCTCCCTGGCTGCAGCGGACGAGCGCTGGGCGAGCGTGCGCACTTCCGAGGCCACCACCGCAAATCCACGGCCCTGTTCGCCGGCACGCGCCGCTTCCACGGCCGCGTTCAGGGCCAGGATATTGGTCTGGAAGGCGATGCCATCGATGACGGAGATGATCTCGGCGATCTTCTTCGATGAGGTTTCGATGCCCGACATGGTGCCGACCACCTGGCTGACCACCTCGCCGCCCTTCGAAGCCACACTGGCCGCACTGCGTGCCAGCTCGTTGGCCTGCAGCGCATGTTCGGCGTTCTGCCTGACGGTGGAGGTGAGCTCCTCCATCGAGGCGGCGGTCTCTTCCAGACTGGCTGCCTGCTGTTCGGTACGCCGCGACAGGTCCTGATTGCCGGCGGCAATTTCGCCGGCAGCGGTGTCGATCTCGGACGAGGAGTGCTGGATACGCCCGACGATGTCGGTCAGGCGATCCACCGTGGTGTTGGCATCGTCGCGCATGCGCGCAAACACGCCGGCAAAGTCGCCGTGCATGCGCGTGGTCAGGTCGCCGCTCGCAATCGCCTGCAACACCTGCGACACCGCACCCAGGCTCTTGTCCGAGCTGCCCATCAGGTGATTGAGGTCCACCACGATCTGGCGGAAGTCATGCTCGAACGCGGTCTCGTCGCCACGTGCGCTGAAGTCGCCCGCGGCTGCGGCCGATGCCAGCCGCTTGATCTCGCCGTTGATCGACAGCAGGCTGGCCCGCACATCGTTGATCGATTGACTGATCACCGCCTTCTCGCCCGGCAACGGCTCCAGCTGCTGCGACAGGTCGCCGGCGGCATAGCGTTCGGTCAATGCAACGATCTGCATCGTCACCGCGATATGGCTGGACACCAGCGCATTGCTGGCACGCACCATGCTGCCGAATTCGCCGGGGAATTCCTGCTCGGCGATGCGGTGACTGACCATGCCGGCCTCGTGCCTGTCGCCCATGTCGGTCTGCGCCTGGATCACCCGACGCAGCTGGCGCTGCATGCTGTCCATCGCCTGCAGCAGCTGGCCGACCTCGTCGTTGCGGTCGATCGAGATGCTGTTGTCCAGCTTGCCCGAGGACACCGCATGCGCAATGCCCACCGCACGGTTCAGTGGTTGGGTGATGGCGCGTGCCACGATCCAGCCGAAGGCGATGCACAGCACCGCACCGACCACACCCAGCACCAGCCCGCCGATGCTTGCCGCCACCGAGCTGTCCACCGCTTCCTGCACGGTGCCGCGGAAGCGTGCATCGGCGCGCTTCTGCATGGCGGTCAGGGTGGTGCGATAGGTCTCCAGTGCCGGCGCCATGGCGCTCATCTGCGCCGCGTCGGGTTCGCGCTGCTCCACGAACGCGGCGGCCACGCCCTGGGCCAGGCCGTAGTAGTCGTCGAACTGCTTGCCCAGCCGGGCAAGCTCCCTGGCATTGGCCGGATCGGCCTTCTGCAGTTTCACGTAGGAAGCGTGGATCTCTTCGGCCACCGGCTTGGTGGCCGCCAACATGTCGGCATCGCCGGCGGCAGCGGCGCCGTTGAGCCCGTTGATGAGCTTGTCCAGCGCAGCCACGTTGCGTGTCATGGCGTCGAGCAACGGGAAATGCACGTCGCGTACCGCTTCCAGGCGGTCGTTGTTGCGGTGGAACACCAGCGTACTGAAGGCCACATAGCTCGATAGGCAAAGGATCGCCACCGCGGCCGGCATCAGGATTTTCCAGAACAACGGTAGCGACAGGATGCGTCTCATGACGTGAGTCTCGAGCAGGGGGCGGGTCACGGCTTCAGGACGACCTTGACGCTGGGGTCGACTGCGCTTGCACTGATGTAGCCGATGGCGCCCGGCGTGGCGGCGACGGCCTTCTTGACCGCGTCGTCGCCGCTGACACGCTTGGGACGCTGCGCCTTGCCGGTGAACATCAGCTGCGACCAGTACGACTTCAGCTGCGCCGAATCGCGCGAAGCGACTTTCTTGTAGAACTCATCGCGGGTGGCCACGCCTTCTTCCTGGTCGATCGGCACCGCTGCGCCGCCACCGGGCAGGCTGCTGGATTTGGCCAGGAAGATCTGCGACACCTGCGCGGCGCTGAGGCTGTCCGGGCCGCCCTTGGCCGCCATCACCACCACGACATCGGCATTGGCGCAGAACGCGGTCAGCGACAACGCGGCAAGCAGCGAGACTGCAAAACACTTGGAAATGGTCATGGGGGCTCTCTTAGAACACGAAGTCGACGGAGGCCGACAGCAGGTTGTAGCTGCCGCCCGGACGGAAGCCCGGCTGGATGTTGTTCAACGATCCGAACGAACCCGCGTTGTTGTTGATGTGGCTGGCCTGCAGCTTGAACGCAACGCTCTCACGCGCATCCCAGCGCAGCGCGGCGGTGAAGCTGTGGCGGCCGCTCTCGGCCTGCGCCAGTGCGCGCGTCATCACGCCGACCGGATCCTGGCCGGGCGCGATGCTCGGGCCCTTGCGATCGACGTTGGCATAGGTGATCGATGGCGTCAGCGTGCCGAAGCGCCCGCCGACACTGAGATAGCCGGAGGTGGTCTTGCCGTTGAGCGAAGGCGAGTAATCGGCGCGGATCACTTCGCTGCGCAGGAACCAGTTGCCCGGATCGTAGGCGTAACCCACGCTGGCAAAGCTGCCGTCCACGCCATAGGTGGTCAGGCGATCGGCCAGCGCGGGATTGATGCGCTGATAGGCCGAGAACAGGCGATCCAGCGACGGTGTGTCGAAGGTACTGGTGCCGACGATGTAGCCGGCACGGAAGGTGGATGCGCCCGATTCCAGGCCGATGGCCAGACCGCGCAGCGCGTCCACGTCGGCCTTCTTGGAGTCGATGCGGCCATAGAAGCCCTGCACGCTGACCACGCTCTGCCCGGCGTTGATGGTGTAGACGCCTTCCACGCCGTCCATCGGCAGCAGATAGTTGTAGACCTCGTACGGCGGACGCACCCACGGCGTGGCGTAGCCGACGCGCTGGTATTCGGACAGCATGTACAGCGGCGCGGTGATGCGCCCCAGGCGCGCGGCGAACTGCGGGCCGAACTGATACTTCACGTGGGCCAGGGTGACCTTCGGCGTGTAATCGGCACGCTCGGCGTATTCGCTGGTCACCTGCAGCACGCCGGTGAACTTCTCGGTGAAGTTGGCGTTGACCTGGCCGGCAATGCGCGAGTCCGGGCGTGCCGAGGTGGAGTGACTGGCACCGGCACCTTCCACGGTCTGGATGTCGGGCGTGAAGTCGGCCTGGTCCTCGGTCGAATGCACCACACCCAGCGTGCCGAAGCCGCTGAAGGAAAACATCGCGTCCTGCTGCGCGTAGGCGCAGGTCGACGATGCCAGGGCGATGGCGCCACTGAGAAGCTTGACGGTCAATTTCATTGAAATCTCGGCTGGGTGGGTGATGGACGCAGCACCATCGATGGCGCGCGGGCAAAAACGGAGATGGGCGCCGTGACGCCCTGGAATGCGGTAGCGGCCGTCTGCATCGTTGCTTTAGCAGGATTTTTACAATCGGGATTGGCCGGTTAAGAATCCAACGCGCGCAAAAAAAGCGGGCGATAGTTTTGCTCTATCGAGGCAATTGATTGGCGCGTTTAAAACAGCAGACGTGACTATCTACGGACATAATCGTCCGCGTCGGTGGAACCCAGTGAGTGACACCAGCCACAGTGCGTTTTAGGCGGAAGAAACCGGCATTTGCCACCTTCGGAGCGCGTGCGTGTGCAAAAAACAAACGCCACGCACTGGCAGGCCAGGCGTGGCGTTGTTGAGTTATTCCGGGCAAACGCGCTAGTTACTTGGCGCGAATGCGTTGCCGCTTTCGAAAGTCTGTTCGGCTACATGCACGCGTCGCCAGATAACGGCTGACGCGCGACTGGAAACGGTTACTGCCGCCCCGTCTGCAACCGGCATGCGACATTTTCATTCCACCAGCTGACGCCGCACCGGATAACGCCACCCGGTGATCGCCGCGTACGGCGAGCGCGCATAGATCCATTGCAGCCGCGCATCGCCATCGGCGCGGAAGGCGGCATCGTCTGCGAGCTTGCGTTCGAACGCGGCGCGCAGGGCGGCGTCGTTGTGCAGCACGCGCTCGGTGAAATCCACCAGCTCGGTGCCGTACAGGCCGCTATCGGGGCTGCCGGCATTGCGAAAGCGTCCGCTGGCCAGCAGCGAGTCGCTGCTGGCCGGTTCCAGCAACGCGGCCGCCAGCATGCGCATCGGTTGATCGGCGGGCACGCGGATGCTGCCGGCGGCGAAGGTTTCGTCGGCTTCGTCTGGCTGCGGTATCTGGGCGTGGCCCTGTTTCACCACGCGGATCTGCTGCACCCTGAGCTGGCGCGGCTGTTGCAGGCGTTCGTAGGCGATGCCATGCGCCTGCAGCAGTGCGACCACATCGTCGTTGCCGGGCGGGATCCACCAGGCCAGCGGATAGCCTACGGCCTGGGTCTGGCGATAGCCGATCACCGGCATGGTCCAGGTTTGGTCGCGGCCTTCCCAGCGCAGTTCCTGCCGGCCGGACACCGGCGAGAACGCGCGGGTATAGGTCACGCCCTGGAACGGCACCTGGGCGATCGGCTGTGGCAGGCGTTCCCAGGCGACCATCAGCTCCTGCGGGCAGGCGGCGCGATCGGCACGCTTGGCCGCATCGATCTTTCTTGCATCGCGGCCAACCACGCGCAGTGCTGCTTCCAGCAGCACATAGTCGCCCAGCACGCGCTGCCGGTACGACTTCAGGCGGTGGTTCTCCACCAGCACGGTGGGGATGCCGGCGAAGTCGCCATACCCGGTGGAATAGCGCGGCCCTTCCGGCGAGTAACGCAGGCCCGAGCGCGGCGCGTCTTCGTCGATGAGGCTGGGATAGATCGCAGGTGCATGGCCCTGGCTGCGCAGCGCGGTGTTCACCGCCGGCGTAAAGCGTTGTTGCAGCCAGTCGGCGGTGGCACGCGAGCGTGCGTAGGTGCCCCAGCCGGCAAAGGTGAAGGTGATGTCGTACTGATGATCCAGCCCGCCGCTGACATGCAGGTCGATGTACAGCGCCGGGTCGAGGGTGTGCAGCAGCGCGACCATCGCGCGGGTTTCCGGCGCTTCCAGGGTGAGGTAGTCGCGGTTGAGATTGATGCCGCGCGTGGTGGTGTTCCAGCCCATCTGTTGCGGGCCGCGCAAGGCCGCGCCGATCAGCGGGCCGCGTTGCTCGTGGCCATCGGGATTGAGGATGGGCACGAACACCAGATCCACCTGGTCGAGCAAGGTGTCCTTGCCGCGTTGGGCGATATCGCGCAGCAACATCAGGCCGGCATCCTTGCCATCGATCTCGCCGGCGTGGATGCCGGCCTGCGCCAGCACCACCGGCTTGCCGGGGGCGCCCTTGTGCGCGCGTACCAGCAGCAGGTCGCGGCCCTCGCTGCTCTTGCCGAAGACCTCCAACGACAGCAGCGGCGAGGCGGCGACCAGGCGTTCCAGCCAGGCGCGCGTTTCGTCGTAACTGGGCGTGCTGGCGAAATCGCTGCGCTCCGCCGGCGTGCTCCACGGATCGTCCGGCGTGGCGATCAACGCCTCGCTGGCCCCATGCCAGGCGCGCACCGGCGGGAGTGGCGCGCTGGTGTCGATGGACTGCGCGCCCACCTGCGCGGCGGTGAACAGGGTTGCGGCGAGCAGGCCGGCAGCGGCACGGGTGGCGCCGCCGGCCGTGGTCGTGGTCTCGGCCATGGTGTTGTCGCGGGCGCGTGCGGGAAGGGACGAAGCGTGCGGAGCAAAGGGGCGCGTATCGGAAGTCATGTGGGACGTACGGGATCTCGATTGAGGGGGAAGAGGTGGCAAGGCGTGCTGATCCTGATGGCTGCGCCGGCACGGCGGCGGCGCTTGAAGAGCGCCGTGCCGCATCGCGGTTCCAGCCGCCTGCGTGCGCCTGGGTGGCGGGTCTCTCCAGGTGCAGCCGCGCATCGCAGGGACTGCCGAACACCAGCAGGCACCGGGGGGTGGTTACGTAATACAGTAACATTCGACCGGCGGCGCTCGCTTTGACGGTCGCGGCGGTATCGGGCAGCTGTCGTCTCGCGATGACGGCGCATTCCAGGCCACAATCGCAATGTGATAACGTATCATTTCGTTGAACTACTGCCTTGCCATGCTTTCCAGTCCCCACGCCGCTCCCGCGATCTCAATCAGCAACCTCCATGTGGCCTATCGTGGCCGCGCCGTGCTGCAGGGGCTGGATCTGCAGGTCGCCCCCGGCAGCGTCTACGCCTTGCTGGGCGGTAATGGGGCCGGCAAGTCCTCCACGCTTTCCAGCCTGCTCGGTTTCGTCAAACCCAGCGCCGGCAGCCTGCGCATCGATGGCATCGACCCGGTCGCCGACCCCGGCGCCGCGCGTGCGCGGCTGGCCTATCTGCCGGAAAACGTTGCGCTCTACGAGCACCTGAGCGCGCTGGAAAATGCCGACTACCTGCTGGCGCTGGCCGGCCAGCGCCGCAGCCAGGCCGAGATCGGCCAGGCGCTGGCCGCTGCCGGTCTGCAGGACGAGGCCTGGCGCCAGCGGCTGGCGGGGTTTTCCAAGGGCATGCGCCAGAAGGTGGCGATCGCGGTGGCCACGCTGCGCCAGGTGCCGGTGCTGCTGCTGGACGAGCCCACCTCCGGCCTGGACCCGCGCGCCATCGCCGACTTCAACCGGCTGGTCGGCAGCGTGCGCGAGCGTGGCGGCGCGGTGCTGATGGTCACCCACGACCTGCTCGGCGCAGTGGAGGTGGCCGACCGGATCGGATTCCTGGAACACGGGCGCATCGCCGGGGACATCGGTGCCGGCGACAGCGGCTTCGACGTGCGCACCTTGCATGCGCGCTTTACGCGCAACCAGGATCAGGCTGCATGAGTGCGGTGCTGTTGGTCGCGCGCGAAGAGCTGCGTTACATAGCGCGCAATCGTTCCGCCGCCATCGGTGTGGTGTTGCTGATGCTGCTCACGCTGGTGGCGGCATTGACCGCTGCGCATCATCAGCACGAGGTGGCCGCGTTCCGCGCGCGCCAGCAACTGGCCGCGCAGCAGGCCTTCGAGGCGCAGCCGGACCGCCACCCGCATCGGGTGGTGCATTACGGCCATTTCATCTATCGCCCGCTGCCTGCATTGGCTGCGTTCGATGCCGGCGTGGACGCGTTCACCGGCAACAGCATGTTCCTGGAAGGTCACCGCCAGAACACCGCCAACTTCGGCGATGTGCGCCAGAGTTCGTTGCTGGTGCGCTTCGGACAACTGACGCCTGCGTTCGTGCTGCAGGTGCTGGCGCCGCTGCTGCTGGTGTTCCTGGGCTATGGCGCGGTGGCGCGCGAACAGGAGACCGGCACGTTGCGTGCGCTGTTGTTGCAGGGTGCCACGCGCCGGCAATTGTTCGGCGGCAAATATCTGGCGCTTGCCGCGGTGGCGGCGGCCTGTTTATTGCCGGCCCTGGTCGGGCTGGTGCCGGTTGCGTTGTTGCCGGGCCAGGCGCTGCGGGTCGCACTGCTGGTACTGGCGTATGCGGTGTATCTGCTGGTGTGGTGCGCGCTGGTGCTGTCGGTGTCGATGCTGTGCCGGCGCGGCCGCGATGCGCTGCTGGTGTCGCTGGCGGTGTGGGTGTGGCTGGCCCTGCTGGTGCCGCGCCTGGCACCGGATGTGGCCAGTGCGGCGTACCGCCTGCCGACGCGGCTGGAAACCGATGTGGCGATCCAGCGCGACCTGCGCACGCTCGGCGACAGCCACAACCCGGATGACCCGCACTTTGCGCAGTTCAAGCAGCAGACGCTGGCGCGTTATGGCGTGCAGCGGGTGGAAGAGCTGCCGGTCAACTACAAGGGCCTGCTGGCGCTGGAAGGCGAGCGGCTCACCGCGAGCCTGTTCGAGCGCTATGCCGCGCGTGATTCGGCCATCCAGCAGCAACAGAATCTGTTGGTGCGCACGTTCGCCTTGCTGAGCCCCACGGTTGCGCTGCGCGCGTTGTCGATGACGCTGGCGGAAACCGACCTGCGTGCGCACGAGCGGTTTCTCGCCCAGGCCGAGCGTTACCGCTACACGCTGGTGCAGCAGCTCAACCAGCTGCAGGCCGATGCGGTGAGCATGGCCGACGACACCGCGCAGGATGCCGGCGCCGACCAACGCAAACGCATCTCCTCCGCGCATTGGCAGCAGATTCCGGTGTTCGCATTCCAGCCGCCGGCTACGACCGAGGTGCTGCGGGCCGCCGGCGCCGCGCTCGGCCTGGTCGCTGCCTGGCTGCTGGCTGCGCTGTGCCTGCTGGTCGCCGCGGGCCGGCGTGTGGGAGTGGCGCGCTGATGCTGCTGTGGAAATACGAACTGCTGCTGTTGCTGCGCGCACGCGCCGCGCTGGCCGGCTTGCTGTTGCTGGCGGTGCTGACCGTGTGCAGCCTGCTCTCCGGCCAGCATGTCATCGCCGCGCAGCGCGCCAACATCGCGCGCATCGCGGCGCTGCAACAGGAAGATATCGCGGCGGTGCAGGACTATGTGGCCCGCTCCAACGACGCGGGCAGCGCGGCCTACTACAGCTTCCACCCGACCTGGGACCTGCCCACGCCACTGGCATTTGCCGCGGTGGGCATGCGCGATGTCTCGCCGTACATCCTGCGTGTGCGCGCGCTGGGCCTGGAAGCGCAGATCCACGATGGCGACAGCTACAACCCGGAGCTGGCACTGGCCGGGCGCTTCGACTACGCCTTCGTGCTGGTGTTCCTGCTGCCCTTGTTCGTGATCGCACTGCTGTTCGATCTGCGCTCGGGTGAGCGCGAGGCCGGACGCGCGCGCATGCTCGCGGCGCTGCCGGGTGCGGGCACGGCGTTGCTGGTGCGGCGCGTGGTGGTGCGTGCAGCTGCGGTATTGGCCTGCCTGAGCGTGCCGTTTGTGATCGCGGCAAGTGTCAATGCGGTGCCGCTGCTGCAACAACTCGCGGTGCTGGCACTGACCTGCGCCTATCTGCTGTTCTGGGTGCTGCTGTCGGTGCTGGTGGGGCGCATCCATTGGCGCCCGGCCGCGCATGCCACCGCGCTGGCGACCTGCTGGGTGGTGCTGGCGCTGGTGGCGCCGGCGTTGGCGCATGTGGCGATCAACCAGGCGGTGCCGGTCAATCAAGGCAGCGAGATCGCGCGGCTGCAGCGCGAGGCGGTCAACCATGCCTGGGATATTCCACGCCAGGACACCATGCGGGCCTTCTACGCGCAGAACCCGCAGTGGGCCGATTCGGCGCCGCTGACCGGGGCGTTCCACTACAAGTGGTATTTCGCCTTCCACGAAAACGGCGATCAGCAGGTGGCGCCGCAGGTTGCGGCGTATCGCCAGGGCCTGCAGCGCCGCGAAGCGCTGGCGCAGCGCGTGGCCAGTGTGTTGCCACCGGTGGCGTTGCAGGCTGCATTGACGCGCCTGGCAGCCACCGACCTGCGTGCGCAACTGGCGTATCAGGATCGCATCCGCACCTATCACCGTGCGCTGCGGACGTTCTATTACGGCTATCTGTTTCGCGACCGGCCCTTTACGCGCGAGGACTTCGGGCGCGCGCCAGGTTTCGATGCAAGTGCCGATCCCGCGTCATAGCGGCTGCATTTCACCCCTCAACCTTCGTTGTCTCACGTGCGACCCGGGCCCAGCGTGCCCGGGTGCTTCAGGAGTCCTGCCCGATGTCCACGCCGCGCCGCCGTCTGTCCAACACGCTGCCCTTGCTCGGTGCACTGAGCTGCGCAGGCGTCAGCCCCCTAGCCGCGGCCGCCGAGCCGCAGGCGCGCGATCTGGATACGGTGCAGGTGCGCAGCCAGTACACGCCGTACCGCGCCTTGAGCGTGACCGGCGCCACCAAGACCGATGCGCCGCTGCGCGATCTGCCGATCAGTGCGCGCGTGCTGGACCAGACCCTGCTCGAGGACGCCGGGGTCACCGATCTGGCCGGCGCGCTGGAGCTGGCCAGCGGCATCACCAAGGCCAACAACCTGGGCGGGTTGTGGGACAGCTACTCGATGCGCGGCTTCACCGGCGACCCCAATTTCAGCTCGGACTACATGGTCAACGGCTTCAACGCCAGCCGCGGCTACAACGGCCTGCGCGATGGCGCCAACACGCAAAGCATCGAGGTGATCAAGGGCCCGGCCTCGGCGTTGTACGGGCGCGGCGAGCCGGGCGGGGCGGTCAACATCGTCACCAAGAAGCCCCTGTTCCAGCCGCAGCACAGCGTGGACCTGTCGGCGGGGCGCTTTGACAGCTATCGCACTGCGCTCGACAGCACCGGCCCGCTGGGCGAGAACCTGGCCTATCGGCTGAATGTCATGCACAAGGATCAGCACAGCTTCCGCGACACCGTCGACAGCGACAACACGCTGCTGGCGCCCTCGCTGCTGTGGATGCCGACGCCCGATACCACGGTGTCCTACGAGCTGGAATTCGTGCGCATCCATGCGCCGTTCGATCGCGGGGTCACCGCCATCGATGGCGATGCCAATCGGCTGCCGGCCGGGCGTTTCCTGGGTGAGCCGCGCGATGGCGATATCGACCTGCATTCCACCGGGCATCAGGTGTTCGTGGTGCATGGCGTGAACCAGACCTGGTCGCTGCAGGGCGGGGCGACCTATCGCGACAGCGGCATGCGCGGGTTTTCCACCGAACCGTGGACGCTGCAGGCCGACGAGCGCACGCTGCGCCGCGAGCGCCGCTACCGCGATTACCAGGGCCGCGACATCGCCGCGCGTGCCGAACTGCTTGGCAGCTTGCAGATGGGTGGCGTCACCCACAATGTGTTGTTCGGCGTGGATGGCAATCGCTTCGACGACAGCCGCTTCCAGCAGCGCGCACGCTCCGCGGCCACGCCGTACAGCATCGACGTGCTTGCGCCGCAGTACGGCGTTGCGCAGCCGGGGCGGCTGGCCACGATCACCGACACCGAAGAACGCCAGCAGGTGTGGGGCGTGTATGCGCAGGACCAGCTCGATCTGGGCGCGCGCTGGAAGGCCTTGCTCGGCCTGCGCTACGACCACTACCAGCAGGATCTCGACAACCACTTGCGCGGCGCCACGCAGCGCGCCTCCGACGGTGTGGTCAGCCCGCGTGCCGGCGTGATCTTCCACGTCGACGCGGCGCTGTCGCTGTATGCGAGCGCCGCGGCAGGCTTTCGTCCCAACAGCGGCGTGGGGGCGGACGGGCAGAGTTTTGCGCCGGAGAAAAGCCGCTCGCTGGAAACCGGCCTGAAATACGTGCAGCCCGGCGATGGCCTGGAAGCGACGCTGGCCGCGTTCCGCATCGACAAGAAGAACGTGCTGAGCCTGGATCCGGCCGACACCAGTTTTTCGCTGCCGGTGGGCGAGATGCGCAGCCAGGGCGTGGAGCTGGATCTACTCGGGCGGCTGACCCCGCGTCTGGCCGCCTCGGTCGGCCTGGCCTATACCGACTCGCAGGTCACGCGCAGCAGCGCAGCCGCCGCCGGCACCGGCCTGGCCGAGGGGCGCCGCTTTCCGAACGTGCCGCGCTTCAGCGGCAATGCCTTCCTCAACTATGAGCAGCCGTTGACCGGCAAGCGCAGTGCGGCGGTGGGCGTGGGCGTATCGCATACCGGTGAGCGGCTGGGCTCGGTGGATAGCAATACCGACTTCGTGCTGCCTGCATACACCGTGTGGCGCCTGGTCGGCCATTACGACCTGAGCGAGCGCCTGCGCCTGTATGCCAAGGTCGAGAACCTCACCGACCGCCGCTACGCCGCGTTCTCCTACAGCGAGCAGTGGGTGTATCCCGGCGCGCCGCGCAGCTGGACGGTGGGTGTGCGGCTGCGGTTCTGAGCAGCGGTGCGATGCCACGCTGAGCGATGATCGACGCTCCTGCGTGGTCGATGGACCACGCAGGAGCCAGGTGGGCGCGAACGACGGCAGGCCGTCGGACTGGCTGCCACCGCACCGTGCGTGCGCGCCAGGCTGGCGTCCGCCAGCGGCGTGCGCGTGCAGCGCAGCGTGCGTGATTGCTCGCCCTAGCTGCGCCGGGTGGACGGACGCTTGCTGCGCTTCTTGCCGGGCGCCACGGCTGCGGTGTCCTCGCTGGCCAACGCGCCACCGTTGTGCAGCTGTTCCAGCCACGACAGCGCATCGACATAGCCGAGGAAGTGCTGCAGATAGCCCGGTGAGCACTCGCGCATCAGGCTGATGCAGCGGTGCACCAGCACGCTGGAATTGAGCGGGCCGGCGTCCTTGGGGGCGTCCTGCAGCGACTGCCGCACCTGGCTGGCGGTGCGCACCGTGGTCCAGGTGCGACGGAAATCCTCCAGCGCCGGCAGCTCGGGAAACGGTGTGGCGTCGGCCGTGGCGGTCTTTCTGCTGTCCACTTCCATCAACGCGGCATGGCCTGCCATCTGCTTGGCCAGTGCGCCCAGCGCGCTGCGTTGCAGTGGCTGCGCGGGATCGCCGGCCACAGGACGACGCGCCGCCTGCTTCACCGTTGCCGCATACGCATCGACCAGCCTGCCCAGCTTTTCTTCCAGCACCTGGCGCACTGCCTCGGTCTGGGTGCCGGCCCGCGCGGCCAGCGTCTCCATCAGGTGGAACCGCACCGGATCCAGCTGGTCGGCACCCTGGCTGCGCCAGCGCTGCAGGCGCGCGTGCGCGGATGTCGCCTGCGTGCTCATCGCGTGCCTGCGGCCGCTGTGGGTTTGGCGGCAGAAGAGGCACGCGACGTGGAAGGGCGCGCGATTGGCGCGATCTCCACGCGGCGGTTCCTGGCGCGGCGTGTCTCGTCGGCATTGGAATCCACCGGCTGCTGCGAGCCGAAGGCCGCGGCGAACACCGACGCGGCCGGCACGCCTTCGGCGATCAATGCACGCGTCACGGTGAGCGCGCGTTGCGCGGAGAGTTCCCAGTTGTCGGCGTAGCGACGGTTGCCGCCCAGCACCGGGCGGTCGTCGGTGAAGCCGCTGACCATCAGGATCTCCTCGCGCGCCGCCAGATACTCGGTCAACGGCGCGGCCAGTGTCTTCAGCACCTCGCGGCCTTCCGGCTGCAACTGATCGGAATTGAAGGCGAACAGCACATTGCCGCGGATGCCGATGCGTCCGTCGACCAGGGTCACGCGGCCGGCGGCCAGTGGCGCCGCCAGTGCCTGCTCCAGCGTCTTGCGGCGCTGCGCTTCGGCCTGGCGCTGCCTGACCTCTTCGTCCAGGCGGCTGGACAGCTGCAGCTGCACGCCGATCACCCCGACCAGGATCAGCACGAACGCCCCCAGCAGCACCGACATCAGGTCGCCGAAGGCGGCCCAGATCGGTGTGCCCGATTCGCCGTCGATGTCGATCTCGTCGCTCATGCCGCGCTGGCCTCGTCGCCAGCGGCCTCGCCGGCGTCGCCGCGACCGCGGTCGAGCTGGCGCAGTTCTTCGATGATCTGCTTCTGCGACAGCATGCTGAGGTCTACCACTTCGCGCGCCTGCGCCACGTAGTACGCCAGTTGGTCGTCGCTGCGGGCGAGCGAGGCGTCCAGGGCGCTGGCGACGTGCTGCAGGCGCGCGTTGAGCTCGCTGGTGGAACCGCTGAACAGCTGCACCGCCACGCCGAAGGCTTCGCCCAGGCTGGCCACTTCCACCGCGCTACCGCTGACATGCGCGGCCACCGCGCCGAGCTTGCCGGTTTCGCTGCCGATCTGTTCGGTGAGCTGTGTGCCCACGCGCTGCAACAGGTCCGCCGAGGTGGTGACCAGCGCATCCACCGCTGCGCGTTGTTCGGTGGAGGCGTGATTGACCGCGTTGAGCAAGGTGTCCAGGGTGGCGAGCAGCTTGCTGCGTTCTTCCAGCATGGCGGTGTCGCGCACCATGCTTTCGGACAGGTTCTGGCGCAGTTCGGCCACCACATCGGCGGCGGCCTTGGGCGCTTCGGAAGCGATCTGCATCAGGCGCGCCACCTCGCTGATGGTGGCGCTGGCCTGTGCCTGCGCCTGCGTGGACAACTCGCTGGCAGTGCTGGCCAGGGTGTCGCAGATCGCCTGCTGTTGCTGGGTGACGCGTTCGCCGGTGCGTTCCCACTGCGTGGTCAGCTCCGCGCTCATCGCGGTGAAGCGCTCGCTCCACAGCGCCAGGCGCTGGGAATCGCGCGCTTCCAGCGCGGCCTGCAGGTCGGTATGCGATTGCTGCAGCGTGCCGACCAGGGCGGCGGCATGCGTGTCGAAGCTGGCGGTGGCGGCCGCCAGCGCGCCCTGGTGCTGGCTCGCCAGGGCGGCGCTGGCGTCGCGTTGCTGCGCCAGCGCATCGTTCCAGGCACTGGCCGTCTCGCTGCTGGACTGATCCATGCGCCTGGACACCGCATCGACCAGGGCGCTGGAGCGTGCGTCGAAGGTGCTGGCGAACTGGCTCAGCGTGCCCTGCAATTCCTGCGTCAGCACCTGATTTGCGCGCTGCTGCTCGGCCAATGCCGCGGTCCAGGTGGCGGCAGCAGCCGCGGTGCTGTTTTCGAAGCCATTGCTCAGGCCATCGAGTTGTTGCTGCACGGCCTGGTGCACGCCGTCCTGCAGCGCGGTGGTCTGCTGCGCGAGCTGGTCGAGCGTGGCGTGCAACTGCGCGCTCAACGCGGCACCTGCGCGCTGCTGCTCGGCGAGCACCGCTGCCCAGTGGTCGGCAGCGGCGGCGGTGCTGCGGTCAAAGCCGTCATTGAGGGCGTGCAACTGCTGCTGCACCGCGTGGCTCACGCCGTCCTGCACCGCGATGCTGCGCTGATCGATCTGCGCCAACGTGGCCTGCAGCTGCTCGGTCAGTGCGTGTTGGGCACGTTCCTGCGCGGCCAATGCGGCCTGCCAGTGGTCGGCGGCCGTCTGCGCACTGTGCTGGAAGCCGTCGTTGAGTGCGTGCAGTTGCTGCTGCACGGCGCTGCCGACGCCGTCCTGCACCGCAGTGGCCTGTTGTGCGAGCTGCTCCAGCGTGGTCTGCAGCTGCGTGTCGAGCGCTTGCTGCGCGCGTTCCTGCGTGGCAAGCGCGGTGGTCCAGTGCGCGGCCGCGGCACTGGCGCTGTGCTGGAAGCCGCTGGTGATGCCGTCCAGTTGCTGCTGCACGGCGTGGGTGAGGCGCTCATGCAACGCGGCGGTGTCGCGCGCGATGCTGGTCATGGTCGCTTCCATCGCCGGCTGCAGGGCCGCGCCCACCGCGCGTGCGCTTTCTGCCACGCCGGCCTGCAACGCGTGCTCCATCGCCGTGGCCAGGCGCGCATAGGTCGCCTCGCTCCTGGCGTGGAATTCGGCCTGCTGCGCGGCCAGGCGCTCATCGGCGGCGATGCTCTGCTGCTCGATGCTGCCCATCAGCGTCTGCAGGCGATCGATCAGCGCCGGCATCAGCGCGCTCTGCTGCTGCTGCAACTTGAACACTTCGCCACGCTGGTGCGCGTCCGAGTGCGGATGCAGCTCGGAGGCGATCTTCAGGTCCAGCCGCTGCACTGCCTGCAGCCGTTCGCGCCGGCACAGCGCCGACAACAGCCCCAGCATTGCGGAGGTCGCCACGCCGGCGATCGAGGTGCCGAACGCAAACGCCAGGCCTTCCACCGGTGCGGCCAGCGAGCCGCGGATGGCCTGCAGGTCGGTGGCGCTCTGCAATGCAAAACCGGTGCCCTTGAGCGTGGCCATCATGCCGAGCAGGGTGCCGAGCATGCCCAGCAACACCAGCAGGCCGACCAGGTACGGTGTCAGCACCGGTGCCGGCAACGCCACGCGCTCGCCCTTGATGCGCAGGCGCACCGCATTGCGCAGGCTCGGATGCAGGCGCTCCAGCCACTCGCTCAATGCCGTTGGTGCGGTGGTCAACGCGGCAACGGCATCGTCCAGCGTGGCGCTGGCCTGGCGATAGCGATACAGCTCCAGCGCGCCGGCCACATAGCAGGCGCCGATCACCGCTGCGACACAGGCGCCGAGCGGATTGGAGCCCAGATAACCGATGCCGACCCAGCAAACCGCCAACAGGCCGACGACAAACACACACAGGTGAACGAGAGTTCTGAACATGAGGTCCCAGTTAGCGGGTACGAAGCGCTGCAAGCAGGCCTTCGATCGGGTGAAAACGGACATCCAGTTCGGCGAGCAACACGCTCTGCATGTCTTTGCGAAACACATCCAGCCAGCCGTCGGAGACCGCGCGTGGCGCGGCGTCGCCGTTGGCTGCCGGGGTTGGCGCCTGCGCGGCATCGCGCAGGCGCTCGAAATGCGCACCGAGCAGGGTCGGCACATGGTTCAACAGGGTCTGCTCGCGCGGGCTCAAGGTCAGCTCCATCACCGCATCCACCTCGGCCAGCCGCGCCATCTGCCCGGACTCAAGGGCCAGCATGTCGCGCAGGCGGCCACGCAGGTCGCCGGTGGCGGTGCGCATTGCGCGTTGCATGGCCAGGTAGTGCTGGCGGAACGGGGCATAGTCGGGCGCAGGCGTCGCTGCCGCCGCGTCGTTGTCGGCAGCGGCGGCGCTGCGCGCATCGCGGCGTACGCGCGCGACCACGGCATCCAGGTCGACCACGCTGCTGGTCGCCAACCCGGTGCGCACGCGTGCGCAGGCCTCGACGTCGAGCCGGCGCGTCTCGGGCAGCGCTTCGATCTCGGGCAGCTTGCCATCCAGTGCCTTGGACACGGCGACCGCGCGCGTCCAGTCGATCCATTGGCTGAGCCGGTCGGCGAGCGCATGGTTGGACTGGGCAACGTGGGCATCGGTGAGGCGAGCGAGCAGGCGAATGAACGCCGGGCCCGACAAGGGCGCCCGTGGAGCAGCTTTCGCCATTGGTCCGGTCAAAGACCGCGCATTTTACACGGGAATGTGCGTGGTTCGGCGCCCGGGCCAGGGCCGGAGCGCCTGTGGCCGCGGGCAGGGCTGGCGGCATTCAGCCGCGCTGGTGCTGGCTGAGCCGGCTCCTCTCCGCGGCAGGTGCCGGCGGCTGCCTGGCGCCGTGGGGCGCCACGGTGCCAGGCGCACCCAGCGCGGCAGCGGCGGAAATTGCGCAGTGATGTCACCCCGGTCACCCTCTCTAACCAATTCAGGTTTCAATCCCCAGCGGTCTGATCGCGCCGGTTTTACCAGGTGAACGGGTATAAGCTGCGGGCCGGGAAACCCCCAACGAGGGAACGCAATGGACCACTCCGACATGCAAGTGTCCGATCTGCTGGTCCTGGAGCTGCAAGGGTTCCACGATGCCTATGGCCGTGGACCGGACTTCTGGGATGCGTATCAACGCATCATGGCCATCGCAGCACAGGCCGGCGGCAACATGATCAACCTGGCCAATGAAATGGCCTCGCTGGCGCAAGGGCTTGGCGCGATCGATCGCGCGCAGCTGCTGTAGGACCAGGGTCGCAGGTTGCGGCGGGCCGGCTGTACCTGCAGGCGCCGCGCACGCTTACTTGGCGTCGGCAGCTGCCGGTTTGACCGCGACCGCAGGCGTGGCCTCGGGCTCGCCACGCTTCTTGTCGCGACGCAGCGGGGTATCGCCCAGCCGCTCGATCGCGCCGCCGGATTGCTGGAACGCCTCCAGATCGGCGGCCAGACGCTGCTCGGACAACCGCGGCTTGCCTGGCTGATTGCTCACGGTCATCGACTGACGGCGGGAGTTGTTCATGGCGAAATCCTCATGCGTTGTAGAGCGTCAAGGGAATGCCCCGCCGGCGTTGGTCGTCGTAGGTGGCACGCACGTCGCGGCAATACGGCCCGGACATGACGAAACGCCGGCAGATCGCCGGCCGCGTCTCGTAGATCGAACAACACATGCGCGCCGCGTCGATGGCCACGCACCAGCCTTCCTCGTCACGCGCCATCACGTGCCAGCCTTGCGGCGTCACGCTGGTCAGGTGGTTGGGGATGCGGTCGGATGGATCGACCATGACGGTGAGCCGGCAACAGACGGCATCGCAGCGTTCGCAGAGATTCTTGATGGAAAAGGCCAGATAGAGTGAAGGCGACACCGGAGTCCGGCCGCCCTTGCACCATACACCCTGGGCGTGCCGGGGTGTGAACCGGCCCCTGCCTTGGATGCAGCAGACGGGCATCGCTGCCGCAGTGCCCTGGATGGCCGCGTTGTCGGCACTGCGATGCGTGCATTGCGTATGGGCCTGCGGTGCGGGTGCCGCGCGCGGAGGCATCGGTCGAGGCACTTAATGGTGCGGGTCGTATGCGTGCGTCATCGACGCTGCGACGTTGGCATCGACAGAAGGCAGGCAGGTAAGGAGATAAACGCGCGCCATGCCGATCATGATGGCGATGTCGAACGGTGCAATGCGCAGACAGACATGACGCACAGGGCGCACCATCCACGCATGCCTTGTTGCTCCGTTGCGTCACGGCCTGGATCGCCGGATCCAGCGATCAACGGCTGCCAGCATGCAACAGCGCCCGCAGCGCGCCGCGCGGCTGGATGCATCCCTAAACGGTTGCCTTTGTCGTGCCGATGCGAAGACGTTTTTCACCTGTGCCGTCGCCGGACCACCGTAGCGTTGGGTGGTCCGCATCCACGCGACAGGAGAACCCATGACCATCGACCACGACCACGCAGCTGCGCCCGATTCGGCTGGCGATCACGACGACCAACGCAGCGAGAAGGAAAAACAGGACGCCTTGCAGGACGATGCGCTGGAAGAAACCTTTCCCGCCAGCGATCCGGTGTCGCCGTTCGTGCCGGCCAAGCCGCTGGACTGACCAGGCCGCACATCGACGAGCAATGCAAACGGCGCGGTCATCGACCGCGCCGTTTGCGTTTGCAGCGTTTGCAGCGCTGTTGGCGGTTACGGCGTCAACACCACCTTGCGGCAATCGTCCTGCTTCTTGTCGAACAGCTCGTAGCCTCGCGCGGCGTCGGCCAGCGGCATGCGGTGCGAGATGATCGCGCTGGGCTTGAGGTCGCCATTGCCGATGCATTCCAGCAGGTACGGCATATGCTTCTGCACATGGGTCTGGCCCATCTTGAAGCTCAGGCCCTTGTCGAAGGCATCGCCGAACATGAAGGCATGGATGAAGCCGGCATACACGCCCGGCACGCTGACCACACCGCAGCGGCGCGTTGCGGCAATGCACTGACGAATCGCCACGCCGCTGCTGCCTTCCAGCTTCAGGTTGGTCAGCGCGGTTTCGATCGCGCTGCCTTCGGCCTCGAATCCCACTGCCTCGATGCTGGCGTCCACGCCGCGGCCATCGGTCTGCGACACGATCACATCGGCCGGGTCATCGACCTCGTCGAAGTTGATCGGGATGATGCCGTAGGCCTTGGACGCGAAGTCCAGCCGGTACGCATGCCGGTCCACCATGAAAATGCGCTCGGCGCCCAGCATGCGGCAGCATGCCGCGGCCATCAGGCCCACCGGGCCGGCGCCGAAGATCGCCACCGTCGAGCCCTGCTTGACCCCGGCATCGATGACGGCCTGGTAGCCGGTCGGCAGGATGTCGGACAGGAACAGCACCTGTTCGTCGTGCAATGCATCGGGCACCACCAACGGCCCGACATTGGCCTTGGGCACGCGCACGTACTCGGCCTGCCCGCCGGACAGGCCGCCATACAGATGGCTGAAACCGAACAGCGCCGCCGGTGGGCGCATGTCCTTGTGGTTGAGTGCAGCGCCCTTGCCGGTATTGGTGGTTTCGCAGGCGGAGAATTCCTGCAGCATGCAGTGGAAGCAGCGTCCGCAGGCCACCACGAATGGAATCACCACACGGTCGCCCGGTTTGACCGCGGTGACATCGGGGCCGACGTCTTCAACGATGCCCATGAACTCATGGCCGAGAATATCGCCATGCCGCAGGTCCGGAATCTTGCCGCGGTACAGATGCAGGTCTGAGCCGCAGATGGCGGTGGCGGTGACGCGCAGGATGAGATCGTCGCGTTCGACAAGGGTCGGATCCGGCACGGTTTCGACCCGCACATCGCGTGAGCCGTGGTAGTTGAGGGCAAGCATGGAGATCTCCCGTAAGGCCGTCGGTATGCGGCAACGCCATGCAGTGTTGGCGGCGCGCCGTTAAGTCCATCAGCACGGCACGTGCGCACGGTGTGGACGCGCCCGATTGGCGACGCGGCGTTGATGCGCGTGTCACGTCTGGATAACCCGCGCACTCGCACTCTCGACTGCCACGCTGGATCGTCCGCAGCTCATGCCTGCAGCGACCATGCGACCCCAACAATCAACGACCGCGCCTGGCGCGATCAATCAAGGAGACAACGATGGGAATTTTCAAGATGCTGACCGCCGGCGCGGTGGGCTACGTGGCGTACAAGGCGTGGCAGCGTCGTCAGGGCGACACCGGTGAAACGGCCAGCCCGACGAACAACGACCGCGACGTTCAACAGCAGTCGCTCAGTGCGCCGGCCAAGGCAAGCAGCACCCCGCCGCATGGTGACCCGCTGCGTGCAGCTACCACGCTGTCCAGCGACCGCAAGCAGGCACTGGGTGCGTTGGTGGTATTCAACGAGCAGGAGCGCACGCTTGCGCAGCTGGCTGTCGTCAAGGGCCTTGAGGGCGAGACGTTGCAGTTCGCCCGCAAGATGGACGAGGCACACAGCGCAGCGTTGACCGACCTCAGCCGTTTTGCGCCCGATCGCAGCGGTACGCTGGCGCAGGCCGCGTCCAGCCGCGCCGATGGTACCCGCAAGCGCCTGGAAGGCCTGGACGGCAAGGAGTTCGAAACGCAGTATCTGCAGGCCAGCGTGACCAGCCACGAGCAGGCGTTGACGTTGCTGGACGCACAGCTGGCCAGCGAGCCGGGATCGAGTGATCTGGGCAAGGAATTGCAGCGTGCACGCCAGACCATTGCCCAGCACCTGGAACATGCCAAGTCGCTGCGGGCCAAGGTGAACCAGGCGCATTGATCAACCGCGATCGCTGATCGCGCACCGCAGCGTGTGCGGTGAATACGGACAACAGGCAGCTTCGGCTGCCTGTTGCCGTTGTGGGCAAGCGCGGCGCGCATCGCGCATGTACGCCGCAGGCCGCAGGTTCAGCCGCTGCCGGGCGACCTTGGCACAACACGGTCGTCATCACGCGTCAGGCGCCGCCTGCTCGAATCCCGCGGCCTGGCGTTGCCACAGGCCATCGAACACACCACCGTGTCCACGCAGCTGTGCGGGACTGCCATCTTCGACCACGCGGCCGTGCTGCAGCACCACGATGCGATCGAAGCCGATCACCGTGGACAGGCGGTGCGCCACCGCCAGCACCGTGCGATCGCGCATCAGGTGATCCAGCGCGGCCTGAATTTCCGCTTCCGACTCGGTATCCAGCGCCGAGGTGGCTTCGTCCAGGATCAGGATCGGCGCGTCCTTCAGAAAGGCGCGCGCGATGCCCAGACGCTGGCGTTGACCCCCGGACAACAGGACCCCGCGTTCGCCGACCTGGGTGTCGTAGCCCTGCGGCAACTGCCGGATGAAGCCATCGCAGAAGGCATGCCGCGCGGCGTCCTGCACCTGTGCATCGCTGGCCTCCGGGCGGCCGTAACGGATGTTGTCGGCAATGCTGCGATTGAACAGCGCGGTCTCCTGCGGCACCACCGCAATCCTTTCGCGCAGGCTGTCCTGGCTGACGCTGCGGATGTCCTGGCCGTCGATCAGCACGCGTCCGGATTGCACATCGTCCAGGCGCTGGATCAAGGCGATCAGGGTGGACTTGCCGGCACCGGAAGGCCCGACGATGCCGACCTTCTGGCCGGCACGGATATGCAGGGTCAACCCGTCCAGCACCGCCGCCCGCTGCGGATAGGCAAAGCACACATCTTCGAAACGCACATCGCCCTGCGCCAGCGCCAGCGGTGTGTCCGCATCGACGATGGCATGCGGTTGCAGGATGATCTGCAGCGTGTCGGCGATGGCGCCCAGCTGCTGGGTGGTGTCCACCAGCGTCAGCGCCAGGTCGCGCGAGCCGTGCAGGATGCGGAAGGTCAACGCGCTGACCAGCACCACATCGCCGGCGCTCACCGTGCCGGCGCGCCACAGGCTGATCGCCCAGATCAGCATGCCGCCGGCCATCACAGACAGGCAGATGTCGTGGATCACCCTGGCCTTTTCCACATACATCCAGCTGCGTCGATGGGCGACCGCCTCGTCGCCGATCTGCTCGGCCAGCCGCGCGCTTTCGCGATCGCGCGCCGCAAACGCCTTGATCGTCCACACATTGGACACCGCATCCACCAGCTCGCCGCCCACGCGTGCGGCCTGCGCGGCAAAGCGCTGATGCTTGGCGCGGCCGCGGATGCCGAAGCTGGTGATGATGGCCGCCACCACCGCGATAAAGCCGACCAGGGTGGCGGCCATGCGCCAGTCCACCGTGAGCAGCAGCACGATGGCGCCGATGAAGTCCACGACCGGTGGCACGATCTTCCAGGCCAGCCCGACATAGATCTGCCCGGCCGCGCTGCCCAGTGCGGTGATGCGGTTGCCCAGCGCGCCGGCAAGGTGCTCGCTGAAATACCGCATCGGGTGGCCGGTGAGGTGGCGGAACAGATCCACGCGGATGTCCACCACGCTGGCCACCACGGTGCGACAGCCCAGCCAGCCGCCCAGCCGCCACAGCAGGTTTTCGATGGCGATCAGGCCGATGAACACGCCCAGCGGCAGCCAGACCTCGGCCTCGGTCCGTTGGTCGCCTGCCATCGCATCGACCAGCACCTTCATGCCGTACTGCACCGAGACCGCGCAGCCGGCAGCGCCGACGATCAACAGCAGCAAGCCGGCAAAGTGCCAGGGCCGCTGGCGAATGTAATGCCATAGAAAGCGCGCAGGCGTGTCCGGCAACAGCGCGGGCTGCGCGATGGTGTTCACGTATCGATGTCGGCCAGCGCCCGCTGCGGCACACGCAGGCCGAAGCGTTCGTGCTCGCGGCGTAACTGCCCCGCCAGCCCGGCATCCAGCGGGCGCTGCCCGTGTTCGTCGGCATAGCCGAACAGGCCGGTGGGGCAATGGCGGTAGTTGTCCCAGCCCGGATAGTCCAGCACCGGATACAGGCAGATCCCCTCCATCGGCACGCCCTGCTGCATGGCCAGTGCCACTTCACTGGCGACGTGCGCAAGCCAGCCGGCACGTTTGTCGCCTTCGGCACCGGTTTCGGAGAGGATCAGCGGGCGCTGATAGCGCTGCCAGAACCCGTCCATGATCGCCGAGAGCGGGCGGTGGTCGGGAGACGTGCGCGGGATCGGCGCACCGCCCAGGTACCACTGATTGTCTGCGTAGTAGTTGAGGCCGACGATGTCCAGATACTGCGGCGCGCCGCCCAGCCCGGGCCACTGCCTGCCGCAGATCATGTCCCAGGCCTCGAATTGCGCCACCCGCAGGCGCTCGGCTTCCCGGCGCGGGCCGGGGCGGTCGTTGGCGGCGGCCACATGGATGGCCGGGTCCACCTGCACGAAGCGCGCGCGCGGTTCGACCTGCCGCACCGCGTCGATCGCGGCAATGGTGGCGCGTACCAGCTGGTGCTTGAGCTCGAAGCCGCGCCCGCGCGCCTTCGGATGCATGCGCGCGTGGTCGCCGCCATTCCAGGCCCAGAACGAGATCTCGTTGATCGGCGCGTAGAACGGCACGGCATCGCTTGCGTTCTTGACGCATTGCGCCGCCGCGGCAGCAAACCGCGCGAAACGATCGACGAACTGCGGGGTCCAGATATCCACATCGTCCGGCCAGCCGTAGTGGCACAGATCCCAGATCACCTGGGTACCGGCGGCATTGGCGGCATGCAGCATCGGCAGGAAGCTGGACCAGTCGTACTGCCCTGGCCGTTGCTCGATCAGGTGCCAGCGCAGGCCATCGCGCGCCGTACGCATGCCGTGCGCGGACACGGCGCGATAGTCGTTTTCCGCCCAGCGGTCGTGCCGGGTGCCGGCGATCAGATCCAGCCGGCGGCCATCGCGCCGGCGATGGGTCGAACACTCGAAGCCCGCCATGAAAAAACTGTCGAACACTGTGGGGCTGTGCATCTGGGGTCCTGCTGCATCTTCGCCGCACTGCCGGCGGAACAATGAAATGTGATTGACACGCCACGCCGGCCTGGAACGCGGCTTCGCATCACCGCCGCGCAACCCTGCCGGGTGAGATCCGGCCGCTCAGGCCATCAGTTCGGCGCGGCGTTGGTGCTCGGCGTCTTCGATGCGCTTGAACAAGGCCAGCGCCTGGCCGACGACCTGATCCATGTTGTAGTACTTGTAGGTGCCCAGCCGCCCCAGGAAGGTGACATTGGGCGTCTGGGCGGCCAGCCGTTCGTAGCGCCGGTACAGCTCGGCGTTTTCCGCGCGCGGGATCGGATAATACGGGTCGCCCTCGGCCGAAGGATACTCGCGGGTGAGGCTGGTCCTGGGATGCTGCTGGCCGGTCAGGTGCTTGTACTCGGTGATGCGTGTGTAGGCGACAGCTTCGGCCGGGTAGTTGACCGTGGCCACCGACTGGAAGTGCTCCTGATCCACGGTGCTGTGTTCGAACCTGAGCGAGCGATACGGCAGCTTGCCGTAGCAGTGGTCGAAGTATTCGTCCACCGGGCCGCTGTAGACCAGCTGGTCGTAGTCCAGCTCGTCGCGGATCTCGCGGTAGTCGGTATTGAGCATCACCTTGATGTTGGGGTGATCGAGCATGCGTTCGAACATGCGCGTATAGCCGTGCAGCGGCATCTGCTGGAAGGTGTCGGTGAAGTAGCGGTCGTCGTCGTTGGTGCGGGTGGGCACGCGCGAGGTCACCGACTTGTCCAGCTGCGACGGATCCAGGCCCCATTGCTTGCGCGTATAGCCCTGGAAGAAGGTTTCGTACAGCTCGCGGCCCACCTGGTTGATCACCACATCCTCGCTGGTCTGGATGTCGGCCACCGGCTCGGCGCGGCTGGCCAGGAACGCGGCAGCGGCGTCCTCGGTGGTGAGCTGCAGGCCGTAGAGCCGGTTCAAGGTGGTCATGTTGATCGGGATCGGCACCTGCTGCTCGCCCACCTGTGCGAGCACGCGGTGCTCGTAGGGCCGCCACTGGGTGAAGCTGGACAGGTAATCCACGATGCGCTGCGCGTTGGTGTGGAAGATATGCGGGCCGTAGCGATGGATCAGCACCCCGGCGTCGTCATGGAAGTCGTAGGCATTGCCACCGATATGCGGGCGGCGGTCGACCACCAGCACGCGCTTGCCCAGACCTGCGGCCAGACGCTCGGCCAGCACGCTGCCGGCAAAGCCCGCGCCGATGATCAGGTAGTCAAATCCGCGCCGGGTGCCGCCGAGCACGCGCGTGCTCGCCAGCGGGACGGTGCCCGAGGGTGTCATTGCTTCCACGTGAGTTTCTCCTGCATCAAGGCATGGGTGTGGTCCCAGGACATCTCGCCCAGCACCTGGTCGGCGGTGTCCAGCAGCTGCGCGCGGTCGCTGCCGTCGCGCAGCGCGTCCTCGCAGGCGGCCACGAAGGCCGCAGCGGTGTCGGCAATGCGCACCACGCCAGTGTCGCCATAGGTGCGCACCACATCGTGGATGGGTGTGGACACCACCGGGCAGCCGCCGGCCAGGTATTCGGGGGTCTTGGTCGGGCTGATGAAACGGGTGGAGGCGTTCATGGCGAATGGCATCAGCGCCACCTGCCAACCGGACAGATAGCCGGGCAGCGCGTCATACGTCTTGCCACCGAGATAATGGATGTTGGCAGCCTGCGGCAGGTCGGACGCGGCGATCTTGACCACCGGCCCGATCATCACGAACTGCCACTGTGGCCGTTGCCTGGCGATATCGCGCAGCAGGGCCACGTCGAAGCGCTCGTCGATCACGCCATAGAAGCCCAGGCGCGGCTGCGGGATGGCGGCCTGGTCGGCAGGTTCCTGCTGCGGCTGGCGTGCGGCGGCAAAATGCGCCACGTCCACGCTGCTGGGGAAGGCATGGATGTTGGCGTGTAGTGCACGCTTGGCTTCCCAGATGCTGTAGCCACCGGTGAACACCACGTCGGCGCGTTGCAGCAGTTCGCGCTCGCGCTGTACCAGCTCGGGTGGCGCACCGGCAAATGCCGACAGCTCGTCCATGCAGTCGTAGACGATTGCGCGCGCACGCAGATGCGCACTGAAGCTCAGACTCATCGGCGTGTAGTACCACAGCAGCAGATCGCCCACGCCAAGCTCGGCCAGGTAGCCATCCAGCAACTGGCGCTGCGCCTGCACCGCATCCTCGCCCATGCACCCGGCCGGCAGGCGTGGCACCAGCACATGCAGGCCGCCTTCTTCGCTGCGTAGCTGCAGCCAGGGCTCGGATTCATCGCAGGCGATGGGCTCTTCCCAGAACAGCACATTGCAGTCGCCGGCAAAGCGCGACATCAGGTGCTGCGGGCGTTGGTAGACAAAGCTCCAGCGCAGATGCGACAGGCACAACAGGGTGGTACGTGCCGGATCGAACTGCGGCGCGCTGTCGGAGGAAACGGCTCGGCGGCTCTTGCCGATGTCGTCGTGGAACTGAATGGCCCAACTCATGGAATGACCTCGCTGAAGAAAACGGAATGCGCGCCACTCAGGCGCGCGACAGACGGTCCGTCGGGACCAGCGTGCGTGCAGGTTCGCTGCGCCGGCGGCCCTCGGCAGCCGGCAACAGGCAGCGCGCCGGCGCGGCTGCGTCGCGCGCAAGCTCGGGGTCCGGCACCGGTGCCGGTGTGCGCGACGTGCGCAGGCGCGAGGTGGCATAGCCGTCCGGATGCATGGACTGCCAGCGCCAGGCGTCGCCACACATGCGGTCCAGGTCGTGTTCGGCCTTCCAGCCGAGCAGGCGATGGGCGAGCGTGGCATTGGCGTAGTACACCGCCACATCGCCGCCGCGGCGCGGCGCAATGCGCAGCGGTATGCGCCGGCCACTGGCGCGCTCGAACGCGGCAGCCACTTCGCGCACGCTGTAGCCGCGCCCGGTGCCCAGGTTCACCACCAGGCCGGTGCGCTCGCGCTGCAGGTAGTCGATGGCATCCACGTGCGCGCGTGCCAGATCCATCACATGCAGGTAGTCGCGCACGCCGGTGCCGTCGGCAGTGGGGTAGTCGTCGCCAAAGACCTGCAGCGCATCGCGGCGACCGACCGCCACCTGTGCGATATAGGGCATCAGATTGTTCGGTACGCCGCGCGGGTCTTCGCCCAGGTAACCGCTGGGATGCGCACCGACCGGGTTGAAGTAGCGCAGCAGCGCCGCGTTGAATTCCGGCCAGGCCGCGCTGAGGTCGGCGATCATCTCTTCCATCATCAGCTTGGTGCGCCCGTAGGGGTTGCTCGCCTTCAGCGGCGCGTCCTCCCGGATCGGGCTGGTGTTGGCATCGCCATACACGGTGGCCGAGGAACTGAATACCAGCGTGCTCACCTGGGCGGTGCGCATCGCGCGCAGCAGTGCCAGCGTGCCGGTCACGTTGTTGTTGAAGTACAGCAACGGTTCGCGCACCGATTCGCCTACTGCCTTGAGCGCGGCAAAATGCAGCACCGCCTCGATCTTCCTTGCGGCCAGCAGCGTGCCCAGCTCGGGTGCGCGCACATCCATGCGATGGAAGTCCGGGCGAAACCCCATCAGGTGCTGCAGATGGTCGAGCACGCGCTCGGAGGAATTGCTCAAATTATCGACAATGCACACCTGGTGGCCACGCAGTGCCAATTCGACGCAGGTGTGTGAGCCGATATAGCCGGTGCCGCCAGTGACCAGGATTCTCATTGATTGTCTGCCTTGTGGAGGGCGCTCACGCGCCGGCCTCTCAATGGCGCGGATGCACCACGTCGCACGTTTCGATGCGTGTTGCGTGACGTCATCGCGCCGGCAGTGCACTGCTCCTGCGCCACGCATGGGTGACGGGCAGCTCTGGGCGAGAAGAAGGGGGTGTGCATCACGGTCCAACGCCACCCACGGTAGGAGTGCGGCCGTGAGAGCAGGCACAGTGGTGGGTGCGTGCCGCGCGAGTGTGGCCTTGACCGAAACCTCACCGTGACTGTGGGTCGGTGGATGCGCGCGCCGTGTTGCTGGCGGCGCGCAGCGCATCGCCCCGGGCACTGCAAGCGCACGCTGCGGCAACGAAAAAGCCCGCCGGGCTAGGACGCCAGGCGGGCTTGACGGTGCAGTGCGGCGTTGGGCGGGTTACAGCGTGACTGCGCCGCCGGCAATGGTGAGCAAGGTGCCCGAGGTGTAGCTGGCGGTATCGGCTGCCAGCATCACGTACGCCGATGCCAGCTCGACCGGCTGCCCGGGGCGGCCCATCGGTGTCTGGCCGCCGAAGTTTTCCACCGACTCCTCATCCATGCCGGCGGGAATGAACGGCGTCCAGATCGGACCCGGCAATACCGCGTTGACGCGGATGTGCTTGTCGGCCAGCACGCCGGCCAGGCCAATGGTCAGGTTGGCCAATGCCCCCTTGGTGGCGGCATACGGCAGGATGTTCGGCGTCGGTTTCTTGGATTGCACCGAGGCGGTGTTGATGATGGAGCCACCGTCGGTCATCAGCGGCACCGACAACTGCACCAGATGGAACACGGCATGCACGTTGGTGTCGAAGGTCTTGCGCCACTCCTCCAGCGTGATGTCTTCAAAATTTTCGAAATACTGCTGGTAGCCGGCGTTGTTGACCAGGATGTCCAGGCCGCCGAAGGTGCTGTTGACCTTGTCGATCAACGCAGCGGCCTGGGCGGGGTCGCTGATATCGCAGCCCACCAGCAACGCCTTGACGCCGGCCTTCTCGATCAATGCGCCGATTCTGGCGGCGTCTTCCTGCTCTTCGGGAAGATAGGCGATTGCCACGTCGGCCCCCTCGCGTGCATACGCAATCGCCACGGCCGCGCCGATGCCGCTGTCGCCGCCGGTGATCAACGCACGTTTGCCGGTGAGCTGCCCGTGGCCGACATAACTGTCTTCGCCATGGTCCGGGCGCGGGTCCATCTTTTCGGTACGCCCGGGGAAACCCTGTTGCTGCGGTTTGAACGGCGGGCGGGGGTAGTTGGGTACGGGCATTGGTGTCTCCTGACGAGATGACGCATCACTGTGATGCAGCAGTGTGCGCACGCAAACGTAAACGCACGGGCTAGGCGATGTCGGCGGCGTGTGTGGTGCCGCCGCCGATTGCGCGCGCGCCGCTTGCTTCACGCCACCGCGCAGCTTTGTTCACTGCTCTGCAATGCGCACCGGCCTAGCGTGGGCTCATGACCACAACGCAGGAGAACGACGATGGGCAGTGAACCGAAAAAGCCGTGGGGTCCGGACGATGATCAGAAAAAGCCGTTTACGCCGCAGGAACAGCGCAACGAGGATGTGGAGTGGAAGGTCCACGACATGCCCGATGAAGACCGCGATGTGAACAAGGCCGACCCTGAACACGACTACGAACGCCCGGACGGCTCAGAAAAGCGCTGAGTCGCGCGCAATGCTGCAGTTGCGGCGTCCGTCATGCCGGCGCACGCAGGCGCGCGCCGCGTCATGGCGCTGGCGTGGCGGATCCATGCACACCGTCTCTACGCCTGCCGCGTAGGCTAGCGGTCGTACCTCGCGATCACGGCTTGCATCCGTTGGCCCTGAAGCCGCGGTTGCGCGACGCTGCAACCAGCGTCTCGGCTCGCCTCATCGCCCCTCAACCGCCTCGCCGCCACATCATGGCGCAAGCGAGCTGATCCAGCAGCTCGGTCTAGCCGCGCCCGCGCAGGCCGCGCTCCTATTCCCATCAAAGCATGCGCTGTTTGGCGTTTCGACGCATTCGACGCGTCGACCGACCCCAACCGTGACGCTTGGCACTGGCGCAATCCCGCGTTGCCCTGCGTACTTCGGGCAAACTTCTACGGCGAGCTCGACTCTGGGGAAGCGAGCGCCAGGTGGCCGGACGGCCGTGACAGCGATGTGCGATTTTCGTGGTGGCGTGCAGGCGCGTTTTTCGCGCCGCCGTCACAATTCTCAACTGAACATGTATTAGTCATTGCGGACAGAAGCGCTCATGGACCGTCTTTCCTGCGCCATCATCGACGACGACGTGGAGTTCTGCGATCAGGTGGTTGAGCTAGCCACCGATAGCGGCTTCCGTGCCAAGGGCATCCACACCCTTGGCGAAGCCAGCCGTTGGCTGGACAGCAACTTTCCCGACCTGTTGGTGGTGGATGTTGGCCTGCCCGACGGCAGCGGTTTCGATCTCATCGAACGGCTCGACCCGGATCACACGCCGCAGATCGTGGTGGTCTCGGGCGATTACGCCTACGAAACCCAGGGCCGCGCGCAGCAGTTCGGCGTCAGCGAGTTCCTCACCAAACCGTTCGCGCCCGAACGGCTGGAACGCGTGCTCGGCGGCCTGCGTGAGGCGCAGCAGGGCAACCTGGGCATCATCGGCAACAGCGACAGCATCGTGCTGTTGCGCAAGGACATCGTGCGCGTGGCGCCGACCGATCTGAATGTGCTGGTGACCGGCGAAACCGGCACCGGCAAGGACCTGGTCGCGCGCGCCATCCATCGGGTCTCCGGCCGGCGTGGTCGCTTCGTGCCGGTCAACTGCGGCGCCATTCCCGAGGAACTGCTGGCCAGCCAGCTGTTCGGCCACGAGCGTGGCAGCTTCACCGGTGCCGATCGTCGGCATGCCGGGTTCCTGGAGCAGGCGGCAGATGGCACGCTGTTCCTGGATGAGATCGGCGAGATGCCGACCCGGCTGCAGGTCTACCTGCTGCGGGCGATCGAGTCGCGCAGCTTCATGCGTGTGGGCGGCAGCGAGGAAATTCCGCTGGACGCGCGGGTCGTCGCGGCGACGCACCAGCATGTACAACGCGAGCACGGCGTGCTGCGCGAGGATCTGTTCTACCGTCTCAACGAATACCCGATCCAGGTGCCGCCGCTGCGCGAGCGTCGCGGCGACGCGCGTCTGTTGGGCCTGCGCGTGATCGACGAGCTCAACGTCAAGTACGGCACCCGCAAGCTGCCGACCAAATCGTTGTTGCGTTATCTGGCCTACCACACCTGGCCGGGGAATGTGCGCGAGTTGCGCTCGTTCATCCGCTACCTGTATCTGCGCTCGGACGGTGACCTGTTGAGCGCGCCGGATGTGGTGCAGACCGTGCCGCAGGCCGACGAAGACGGCTTGCTGATTCCGGCGGGGTGGACCATGCGCCAGGCCGAGGACGCCATGATCGAGGCGGCACTGGCGCGCACGCGCTTCAACAAGAAGGCGGCTGCGCGCGAATTGGGGATCAGCGTGCGCACGCTGCACAACCGGCTCAGCGACAAGGACGCGTAAGTGAGCGACGCATCGCATGGACGGCGGCGCGAGCTGCTGCATCAGCTGCGCAACCGCCTCAACGTGATGGGCTTTGCGTTGTATGCATTACGCAGCGAGACCTCCAAGCCCATGGAGACCTTGCGTGCCACCCATCAGTCGGCGGTGGAGTTGCTCAACCAGCTCGGCGAGGAAGAGCGCGCCCTGCGCCAGGACGGTGCGGTGCCTGCCGACGGCACCGATCAGTAATGCTCGGCCGGTTGGGTCTGGCTGCTGAGCAGCGCGGTGATCGTTCGCGGGTTGTAGGGCTTCATGCAGTACGACAGGTGCGCAAACCGCGGCGGTAGCGTGTAGCGGTCGTAGCCGGAGCAGAACGAAAACGGTACCCCGCGCTGCAACAGCGCATCGGCCACCGGGAACACCGGTTGGCCACGCACATTGACGTCGAGCAATGCGCCGTCGATGGTCTGTCCGGAGGTCACCAGCGACAGCGCCTCGGGCACATTGCCCACCGGTCCGAGCACGCAGACGCCGGCCTCCACCAACAGGTCGTTGAGTGATTCGGCCAGCAGGTAATCGTCCTCGACCACGAGGATGCGAAGTCCGTTGAGTGGATTGTCCAGCATGGGAATTCCTCGCGCGATGGCGCGGTCCGGCGACGCGCACGCCATAGTGCGCGCCGTGTCGGTTAAGGCCGCGCGTAAGCAGGCGCTTCCAGACCCATTGCGTGCAGTGCCTGTACCGCTCAGATGCCGCGTAGCGGTAGAGGCAGGTTTACGCCATCATTGACGATTGCGCCTGACACCCGGCGCCGTTGATGCGATGGCTGCAATGACAGACGACGACACCTCCTGCGACGACACCGCAGCGGCCACTGCGCCCGATGCCGTGGCGCCACCGCCGTTGTTCATTCTCGGTGTCGGTGCCGACGGCCTGGACGCCACGCGCCTGGCCGAACTGCTCGACGCAGTGGCTGGCGCGCCCAATCTGGTCATCATGCTGTTGCTGCGCGATCGTCACCTGCTCGACGAGTCGCGCCTGCGCGAGTTGCTCGGCCCGCAATCCAGTCTGCTGCTGGCACCTGCAGATGGCGATGCGCTGCATCCCGGACGCATCTACCTGCCGCCCAGCCAGACGCTGGTGACCCTGGAAGAAGGCCGGCTGCGGCTGCGCCCGCTGGAGGACGCCAGCGATCACGGCCTGATCGACAGCTTCTTCGTCTCGATGGCGCATGACCAGGACGGCAACGTGATCGGCGTGATCATGGGGCGCTTGGATGGCGACGGCACGCTGGGCACCGCGGCCATCAAGGAGTGTGGCGGCCTGGCGCTGGCGGTGGACGACCCGTCCTTGCACGGCATGGATCTGCGCAATGCCGGCAACCCGGCCGCCATCAGCGACGACATCCTGCCGCTGCCGCGGGTGGCCGCACGCATCGCCGCACACATGCAGCGCCACCATCGCTTCGGTCATCCGGCACCGGTGGGCGTGCGCAACGGCAGCGAGAACGATCAGCTCAGCCAGGTCGCCAGCATCCTGCGCAATGCCACCGGCCACGATTTCCATGGGTACAAGCGCGCCACGTTCCTGCGCCGCGTGCAGCGCCGCATGCAGGTGGTGCAGGCGGACACGCTGGAGCAGTATCTGGAGCAGCTGCGCAGCCGCTTCGACGAACCGCTGTTGTTGTTCAACGATCTGCTGATCGGCGTGACCCAGTTCTTCCGCGACCGCCGCGAGTTCGAGTTCCTGGAGCAGCAGGTGATTCCGCGCCTGTTCCAGGGCAAGCAGCCGGGCGACCACCTGCGTGTGTGGGTGCTGGGCTGTTCCACCGGCGAAGAGGCGTATTCGCTGGCGATGCTGTTGCGCGAGCATGCGCAGACGCTGGACGTGGCGCCACGCATCCAGATCTTCGCCAGCGACATCGACGGGCGGGCATTGGCCATTGCGCGGGTGGGGCGTTATTCGTCCAGCATCGTCGCCGATGTGGGGCCGGAGCGCCTGCAGCGCTGGTTCGTCAAGGAAGGCGACACCTACGTGGTGAGCAAGCAGCTGCGCGAGTTGTGCGTGTTCTCGCAGCACAGCATCGTCAAGGACCCGCCGTTCTCGCGGCTGGATCTGGTGTCGTGCCGCAACCTGCTGATCTACCTGGATGCCGAGCTGCAGAACCGGGTGATCCCGGTGTTTCACTTTGCGCTCAAGCCGGGCGGCTACCTGTTCCTGGGCAATGCCGAAAACGTCTCGCGGCATGCCAAGTTGTTCGCACCGGTGGAGCGCAGCTTCCGCGTGTTCCAGAAGATCGATGCCGACAGCCGCATGCATGCCCCCTTCCCGTCGTCTGCGCCCGGACTGGACGGCCACGCGCCGGCAGCAAGCCGCCAGCAGCGCAGCGTCAGCAATGCACTGGTGCTTGCCGGCGAGCGCATCGCCGACCGCTACGCGCCGGCCTATGCGGTGCTGGACGAGCATTTCGATGTGCTGCATTTCTCCTCGCAGGCCGGACGCTTCATCCGTCCCGGCGGCGGCGCGCCCAGCCTCAACCTGCTCAACCTCGTTCACCGCGACCTGCGGCTGGAGTTGCGCAGCGCGCTCGGCCGTGCCGAAGCGGACATGACGCCGGTGCAGGCCAAGGGCATCCAGATGCACGAGGATGCGGCGACCCTGGCGGTGGACCTGTTCGTGGAGCCGACCTCGGATTCGGAGGTGCCGCGCGGCTACGTGGTGCTGTTCCAGGAAGTGGAAGCGCGTGAGCTGGCCGAGCTGGCGCCGCCGAAAGACACCGTGTCCGACAACGCACATGTGCAGGCGCTGGAGAACGAGCTGCGCATGACCCGCGAGCGGCTGCAGTCGATGATCGAGGAGCTGGAGAGCACCAACGAAGAGCTCAAGTCCTCCAACGAGGAATACCAGTCGCTCAACGAAGAACTGCAGAGCGCCAACGAAGAACTGGAAACCTCCAAGGAAGAGCTGCAGTCGGTCAACGAGGAAGTCACCACGGTCAACGGCGAGCTGGCCCACCGCGTGCAGGAACTGGCGCATGCCAACAGCGACCTGAAGAACCTGCTGGAAAGCACCCAGATCGCTACCGTGTTCCTGGACAACGAGCTGCGCGTGACCAACTTCACCCCCGCGGTGACCGACATCCTGCCGTTGGTGGAAAGCGATATCCACCGGCCGATCAGCAACATCAAGCTGCACGTGACCTACGACGAACTGCAGGACGATGTGCGCCGGGTGATCCGCACGTTGGCGGTGCTGGATCGCGAGGTGGAAAACCCCGCCACCCGTGCCCGCTACATGGTGCGGGTGCTGCCATACCGCACGGTCAACAACTTCATCGGCGGCGCGGTGTTGACCTTCATGGACGTCACCCCGCTAACGCGCGCCGAGCGCGCGTTGCGCAGCAGCGAGCAGCGCCTGCGTACCTTGATGGAGGGGATTCCACAACTTGTGTGGCGTTCGCGCGATGGCGGCCGCTGGACCTGGTCCAGCCCGCAATGGTCCAGCTATACCGGGCAACACGATGGGCAGAGTCTGGAGCTGGGCTGGTTGCAGGCAGTGCATCCGGACGAGCGCGAGCTGACCTTGAATGCCTGGCACGACAGTGCGCGCACTGGCGGGCTGGACGTGGAGCACCGCCTGTTCAATGCAGCCGAGCACCGCTACCGCTGGTTCCATACGCGCAGCGCGCCGGTGCTGGACGAACGTGGCCAGGTGCTGGAGTGGCTGGGAACCTCGACCGAATCGGACAACCTGCGCCGCCTGCAGGATGAGCAGCGCGTGCTGGTCAGCGAATTGCAGCATCGCACCCGCAACCTGATCACCGTGGTGCAGTCGGTCGCCAAGCAGACCGTACAGACCAGCCACAGCATGCCGGAATTCGCCGGCAGGTTCGACGACCGGCTCTCGGCGTTGTCGCGCGTGCAAGGGCTGTTGTCGCAGTCGGACAACGAGCCCACCACCATTGGCGCATTGCTGCGCATGGAGCTGGATGCGCTCGGTGCCGAGCCCGACCAACGGCGCATCGTGGTGGACGGCCCGGAGGTGGCACTGCGCAAGTCCACCGTGCAGACGCTGGCGCTGGCACTGCACGAGCTCGCGACCAATGCACTCAAGCATGGCGCATTGGCGGTAGCGACCGGCACCTTGTCGGTGCGCTGGGAAGTGGTGACCAACGACGACGCCTCGGCGCGCCTGGTGTTGTTGTGGACCGAAGAAGGCGCCAGCCAGCAACGACGCAACGATCGCGACCAGGCAAGCGGATTCGGCCGCCGCCTGATCGAAAAAGCCCTGCCGTACAGCCATGGCGCGCAGACGCGTTACGAGCTCAGCGATACACGCCTGGAATGCGAGATCCAGTTGCCGCTGACCTCGCTGCACGATCCATAGCCGAGCGCACGCGTGCGTGCAGTCTCTGCGCACGCTGGCAGGCGCTACGGTGCCGGTGTGCGAATGCAGTGCACATCCACGCACCCGCACGGAAAATCCTGCGCGTGCGTGCAGATGTTTGCGACCAATTCGCACCTCGCAGCGCCGCCGCTGCCGCTGCCGTCATCCAAGACCGTTGCAGGACGCCTGTGTGCGGGATCGAAAAACTTGGCGCGTATTGTGCGTAGCTGCTGCTGTCATCAAGCTGCACAGTGGAGTCAACATGATTACGCGCATCCTTCAGTTGTCAGGCCGCGTTGCGAGCAATGCCTGGGTCGAGATCGGTGTCGGTGCCGATGCCGACATTCTGGTTGCCGACCGTGGCGGCAGACGCGAGGAGCGTGCAACCTTCGGTCGACGTGCGCCGGGACAGCAGCGCTCGATCAATACCCAGGAGCCGGAGTGGCTGGGGCGGGTCGACCTCGCCATCTGGGAAACCCAGCGCTGCCTGATCCCGCTGTGCGGATTCGTCTGCACCGCATCGGCAGATGGCGCCACCTCGGCAACCTGGTTGAGCCAGGACGGGGGTGCGGTGTACGCCGCAGGCCTGCGCAATGTCATGGATATCGGCGGCCGCCTGCAGATGGGGTTCTCACTGCTGGTCGCGTCTTCGGCCAGCCTGCCGACACAGCGTCCCTTATGCGTCGACGGCGATGCCACGCAGTGGCTGCAGCGCAGTGGCGAGGAGGCGATGCGTCACCTCTTGCCCTGGCGGCTGGAGCGTTGCACCACCGCGGCGGACGTGCGGCCCGAGTGGACCGATGCGCAGGCCCGACAGGCCGCGCCGGTGTGAGGCGTGGTGGCAGGCAGTGGCAACAGGAGGCCCGATGGGCCTCTTTTTTTGTCGTTCGGTAACGCGTTGCCCACGGGGCGGCGTCCCTTGGCGCGCCAGCTACAGTGCGTGGTCGTGGCAGATGATGTGCCCAGGTGCGGCAACAGCCACCTGCAGGACCGTCAACGGAAAGTACGTCGCGCATTAAAAAGCCCGGGTCGCGAACGACCCGGGCTAATCTCAGCAATCGCTGTCGAGGACGATCAGCGCTGGATGTCGCCAGTGGTGGAGCCGGCCCCCGGGCCTGCGCCCAGGTCTGCACCGGTCACCCGATCCAGCTCCGGGTTGGAGAGCAGGCGCAGCGACATCGCATCCAGTGCTTCGGTCTGCGTTGCATCCAGCGTGACCGTGGCCGAGCCATCGCCGCCGTCCACCGCGGACTGCAGCTCACGGTCTTCCACCACCTCCCACTGCTCGCCGGCATTCCAGGGGCCAACCGTATCGCCTTCGCCCTGCGACATGTTGTAGTAGACGTCGGTGAAGCGCGGGTCGCCCGGCAGCTTGCCCGGCGGGAAGTTCGGTTCGATCGCGTACAGCGCCTTCTCGAAGGATTTCTGATGCGCCACTTCGCGCGTCATCAAAAAGCGCAGTGCATCGACGATGCCCGGGTCATCGGTGACGGTGATCAGGCGCTCGTAGACCAGCTTGGCGCGGGCTTCGGCAGCGATGTTGGAGCGCATGTCCGAGGTCGGGCAGCCGATCGAATCGACATAAGCCGAGGTCCACGGCACGCCGCTGGAATTGACCAGCGCCGGGCCGCCGCCGTACAGGATCTGCTGGGTGTGGCTGGTGCTGTTCTGGGTCATGGAGCGCATCTCCATGGCCTCTTCCATGCCCTCGGACAACACGGCCTTCGGGCCCTTGTTGAGCATGGCGATGATCGAACCGATGATTTCCAGGTGGCTCAGTTCTTCGGTGGCGATATCGAACAACAGGTCCTTGCGGCCCGGATCGTTTTCGCCCAGTGCCTGAGTGAAGTACCGCATCGCCGCGGCAAGCTCGCCCTGCGGCCCGCCGAACTGCTCGAGCATCAACGTGGCCAGATCCGGATTGGGTTCGGCAACGCGAACGGTGTACATCAAACGCTTGTTATGCATGAACATGGGTCGTGTTTCCTGGCTGGCGCCCGGCGACAACTGCAACGCGGCATGCGCGCAGAAACCTGGGGCTGGCTACGGGTGGGGGTTGCCTGCGGGATGCAGGCAAACGCAGGCGGCAGCGCCGCCTGCGCAGGGCATCAGGCCGCCTTGCTGGGCTTGGATGCCTTCTGATTGCCGCCTTGCTCGGCAAGCAGGGTCAGCTTTTCATCGGTGGCTTTTTCTTCTTCCAGCGTGGACAGCAGCAAGGTGACTGCATCGGTGTAGCCCAGCTGCTTTGCGATCGCTGCAATGGTGCCGTACGAGGCGATCTCGTAATGCTCCACCTTCTGCGCGCCGCCAATCAGCGCCGCATCGCGTACCGGACCTTCCTCGATCTCATCGATCACCTCACGGCTTTCCTCGACCAGGCCTTCCATCGCGGCGCACTTGATGCGCTTGAGCTTGATGCCGAGCAGTTCGACTATCTGGTCGATGCGTTCGATCTGGCCCTGGGTTTCTTCCAGATGCAGCTTGAACGCTTCCACCAGCTTGGGTTCGGTTGCCGCACGTGCCAGACGCGGCAGTGATTTGGTCAACTGCTTTTCTGCGCTGTAGATGTCCGACAGCTCGTGGACGAAAAGCTCTTCAATTGTCTTGATCGCCATGGGCGGCTCCTAGGGGATGAATGGATGGATGAACAATGCGGTGCACCGGGTGTGGGTCTTGCCCTTCGATGCGCGCGAGCCAGCAGTTGCATCGCCTCGACGGCACGCTGCCTGCCATGACGCGTGGCATGCAGCGTTGGGTCGTGCACATGCACGCTGTCTCGCATGGTTGCTACGCTAGCTGTCGGCGTGTTAGCGCAATTGGTGGATGCGGTGATCCCGATGCGATGGCGACCTGTGCCGTACGCTGCGCCGACCACACGCGGTCGCCGATGCGATGGCGCCGCGTGGTGGGGCCTCGCTGCAAGCAACAGGGGCACTTGCTCAAGCTGCGCCGTGCACCGCGCATGGTGAATGCGCTACCTGCCGCATCAGGCACCCACCTTGCGCAGAGGGCAAGACCGGCGATCAGCGCCAGTATCGGCACCGTGCAGCATGGACGGCGGAGGATGCACGCCGTTGCGGACCGATGCGCTACAACCGATGGCTCGTCCTTGCCCCGGAGGCTGCCATGACGCCGTTGGACAAACCGCTACGCCGCGAGCTGCAGATCGGCGAGCAGGCCTACACCTTGATCATCGACCCGCAGGGCTTGAAGCTGGTCGAAAAAGGCCGCCGCAACGGCGTGACCTTGCGCTGGGACGAGCTGGTCAGCGGCGATGCCGCACTGGCCCGCGCGCTGCAGGCCTCGCTCGGCGAGTCCTGACTGCAGCGCGCAGGCAAGGCGACTCAGGCCTGAGGAAACAGCCGCGCCAGCTCGCGGACCGCTGCCGCGGATGCCGCGTGATCCGGCGTGGGGTCGGGGTTGTTGAAATCGTTGGCACCCTGCGCCTGCACCAGCACGCCATCGCGGCGCGGTACCACGTTGAGATTGTGGCCGCGCCACACCAGCCCGTAGGTCACTTCCGGTTGCGGAATCAGGCGCGCGGTCTGCCCGCGCACCGGGATGACGCTGTCGTCGCCAAGCAAGGCACGCGCCCCGTAGCCGGTGGCATTGACCAGGATCTTTTCGCGCAACTGGCCGAACTGGCGCGGATGCTCGAAGCTGCGCGTCTGCAGCTCGCCGCCGGCCTGCAGGAAGTCGTCCATCAGCAGCCGCGCATAGGCGCTGAGGTTGAAGGTCAACTGGCTGTAGCGACGCACGAACGGCACCGGAAACGGATGCCTGCCGGGGGCGACCGGCTGCGAGCGCGGGCCGAGATCGTCGAGCAGTTCGCGCTCCAGCGGCGGGTAGTCCGGCTCGTGCGCTTCGGCCGATGCGCTCGGCTGGTCGAACGGCACATCCGACAGCGCGTAACCATCGCGCCATTCGATCGGCTCGCCCGGCAGGCCCAGCAGGGTCTGGTAGCGGCGGAACGAGATGCGCGCCATCTCTTCCCAGCGGGTCCTGAAATCGGCGCTGGCGTATTCGCTGGTGCACACCCGCGAGTCCGGCGACCACACGCCGGTGGCGTAGAACGAGCGCACGTCCGGCAGGCGCTCGCGCGCATAAATGCGCACGCGCAGGCCCGCGCGTTGCGCCACCAGCGCGGTGGTCAGCCCGATCGCACCGCAGCCGATCACCGCCAGCTCGCGCACCTCCGCATCGGCGGTGCGCACCAGCCGCAGCGCATGCTCGGCCGCGCCCCACGACAGCGACCACCCGCTGCCGCCATGTCCATAGTTGTGCACCACCGTCTTGCGGCCGATGCGCTCGGCCTCGATCCGCGGCCCCTGCGCACGGAACGGGCGGGTGCAGCCGTTGATCGCGATGATGCGATCGACGGACGCACGGATCGGTGCCAGCGGCAGCGCTGCGGCGAACTGCTCGGGCAGGGCGCCCGGTGGCATGGCGGGCAATGGCGAAGACGGCGCAGCGGCCGCCTTGCCGGTCGCGGCCCAGCTTCCGGTGGAAGCGGCCGCAAGCGCAAGACCGGCGCTGTGCAGGAAATGACGACGGTGCATGCGACTCCTGAGCGGTATGGAGGAGATGATCGGGACCACGGCGCCTGCGCAACCGGCCACGCGCCGCGCGCCACGCAGCATCGGTAGAAGCCAGGAGCTGCGTCGCCGCGCGCGACGCCCGGTGGCCGCCGCTTGCGGACCTGGAGCATACCGCGCGCGTCAGCGCCTGCCATCGCCGGCCGGGCCGGGTTTCGCACCGCGATCCGGGCAATTGGGGCCGCGCTGACGGCCATTCGTCGCCCGGGGCTTTCGTCCGATCGCTTGCCGGCTATGCTCGCCGCGTCCCAACCCGACGAGTCGCCACCCGTGTCTGCCAGCGTCTTCCTGATCGTACGTATCGTGTTCGCCTGGGCGGCGGCGTTGGTGGTGGCCGGGATCATGTGGGCGCAGCTGTTCGGCTCCACCGGCGCGTTCTTCGGGCTGATCTGCGTGGTGCTGCTGACCCTGGCCCTGATGAGTGCGATCACCCATGTGCGGCGGGTGCGCCTGATCGCCGGGCGGCTGGATCACGACACCTTGTCGACCCGCCAGCGGCGCCAGATCGAAGTGCCGCTGGACGTGCAGGCCAGCTTCGCCGTGGTCGAGGAGGCGGTGCGCGTGCTGCCACGCGTGCAGGACATCGAGTGCGCGCCCGGCAGCCTGCTGATCCGCGCCAAGGTGCGCCGCATCGACCCCTATGAGGGACGCCAGCCCTCGCGCTGGAACCTGTTCGCGCGTTTTGCGATCAAGCGCAACCAGGTGCTGGTGACGATCACGCCAGGGCAGGGCACCAGCAGCGTCACCGTGCTGTGCGAGCCAGACGCCGGCGCCTGGGTGGACCTGTTTGCGGTGGACGAAGGCAGCAATTACGAGAACGCCGAGGCGATCAACCGCGCGGTGGTGCGGCGGGTCGGCGAGCAGCGCCGCGACGAACAGGCCGCGGCCGAGCAGTCGGTGATGGAAAAGGAGCTGGCCGTGGCACGCCTGAATCTGCTGCATGCCCAGGTCGAGCCGCACTTCCTCTACAACACGCTGGCCAGCGCGCAGGTACTGGCGCGCACCGACCCGCCGCGCGCCGACATCATGATCGGCCATCTGATCCAGTATCTGCGCAGCTCGCTGCCCAGCGCCGACGGGGCCATCTCCACCCTGGGCGAGGAACTGGAGCGCACCCAGGCCTACCTGGAGATCCTGCGCATCCGCATGGGCACGCGGCTAGTGCTGCAGGTGGAGGTGCCGCACGAGCTGCGCGCGCTGCAACTGCCCTCGATGATGCTGCAGACCCTGGTGGAGAATGCGATCAAGCATGGGCTGGAACCCAAGCCCGGCGGCGGCACGGTGTGGATCCTGGCGCGTCGCATCGACGACCATGCCACGCTGACCGTGGCCGACGATGGCCAGGGCTTCAGCACGCACACGCAAGGTACCGGCATCGGCCTGAAGAACCTGCGCGAACGTCTGCAGCTGATCTACGCCGGCAGGGCCAGCTTTGCCATCGTGTCCAACTTCCCCAGCGGTGTGGCCGCCACCATCACCTTGCCGCTGCCCGCGTCCATCATGCCGCCACCGGTGCCCGCTGCGCAGATTCATGCCACACAGGTGCAGGCATGAGCGCGCTGCGTGCGGTGATCGCCGAAGACGAGGCGCTGCTGCGGCAATCGTTGCTGACCCTGCTGGCGCAGGTGTGCCCGCAACTGCAGATCGTGGGCGAATGCGAGGACGGCGCCAGCGCGCTGGAAACCATCGCCACGCAGCAGCCCGATGTGGTGTTCCTGGATATCCGCATGCCCGGGCTCACCGGCATCGAGGTGGCGCGTGCACTGCGCGAAGTCAGCCCGCGCACCCAGGTGGTGTTCGTCACCGCCTACGATCAGTACGCCATCGATGCGTTCGAACACGGCGCGGTGGACTACCTGCTCAAACCGATCAGCCGCGAGCGCCTGCAGGCCACCTGGCAGCGCGTGCAACAGCGCGCCGCCGCCGGCCAGCCGGACGGCCAGCTGCTGGAGGCCTTGTTGCAGCGCCTGTCCGCGCGCCCTGTCGCCGCCAGCGCCGCGCCGCCACTGGCCTGGCTCACCGCCAGCAGCGGCCGCGAAACGCGCCTGATCGCGCTGGACGAGGTGGCGTATTTCCAGGCCGATCAGAAATACACCACGGTGATGACCGCCGCCGGCGAGGCGATCCTGCGCACGCCGCTGCGCGAGTTGCTCGACGTGCTGGACCCGCAGGTGTTCAAGCAGATCCACCGCTCCACCATCGTCAACATGAAGGCGGTCGCCTCGGTGGTGCGCGAGGACACCGGCAAGGGCCGGCTGGCGCTGCGCGGGCGCAGCGAAACGCTCACCGTCAGCCAGCCCTTCATGACCCTGTTTCGCGGCATGTAATTCCCCCGATCGCATCGACTGAAAGGATTGCTGATATGCGCCTGATCGCCTCCCTTGTGTATTGCCTGCTGGCATTGGCCGGTTGCCACGACCGCAACGGCACCACCTCCATCACCCGCGCTACCAGCAACGGCCAGGACGTGCTGTTCAGCAAGACCCTGGCCACTGCCACCGATCTCAATGTGCACTGCCTGGCCAGCAGCAGCGGCCGCTGCCATTACCTGGTCTACGAGGACCACTGCGCTGCGTCTGCCGCCGGGCAGGCCGCGGGCACGCCGGCCTGCGCACGCAGGACCCTGGACAGCTTTGCGCTGGCACCCGGGCAGGTGCGCGAGCTGCACGGCATCCCGCGTCAGGCGCGCACCTGCGTGGATACCAGCGCGCCCGGCGCCGATTGCCATGGCTGAGCCGGACATCTGACGCCGGAACTGGCGCAACGACGCTTCATCCCTGTCATGAGGCAGGCCGCAACCGGACCCAAGCCTGAATACGCACTGACGATCAGCGGCCGCTTCTGCGATCATTGCCGGCTTGTTGCCGGTTCACGGCGTCCTCACAGTCAGGCTCTCATGTCCGAACAATCGCTACGCCGCGACGTTGGCCCCTTCGCCCTCATGCTTACCGGCCTGGGCTCGATCATCGGTTCCGGCTGGCTGTTCGGCGCCTGGCGCGCCGCCGGCCTGGCCGGCCCCGGTGCGATCTGGGCCTGGATCCTGGGCGCGGCGATCATCACCACCATCGCGCTGTCCTACGCGGAACTGGGCGCGATGTTCCCCGAGTCCGGCGGCATGGTGCGCTACAGCCATTACTCGCACGGCTCGCTGGTGGGCTTCATCGCCGGCTGGGCCAACTGGATCGCGATCGTCTCGGTGATCCCGGTCGAGGCCGAGGCCTCGGTGCAGTACATGGCGTCCTGGCCGTGGGCCTGGGCGCAGGGCCTGTATGTGCAGGCACCCGGCGGGGCGGGGGAGTTGTCGGTGCCCGGCCTGCTGATCTCGGCGGTGCTGGTGCTGGTGTATTTCTTCCTCAATTTCTGGAGCGTCAAGCTGTTCGCGCGCTCCAATACCCTGATCACCGTGTTCAAGCTGGTGGTGCCGGCGGCGACCGGCGTGGCCCTGATCGCCAGCGGCTTCCACAGCGAGAACTTCAGCGTCGGCATCCACGGCGATGCGCATGTCATCGACCTGGCCGCGGTGCTCACCGCGGTGGCCACTGCCGGCATCGTCTTCAGCTTCAACGGCTTCCAGAGCCCGGTGAACCTGGCCGGTGAAGCGCGCAACCCGGGGCGAAGCATTCCGTTCGCGGTGCTGGGCTCGATCGCGCTGGCCACGGTGGTCTACGTGATCCTGCAGGTGGCCTACATCGGCGCAGTGCCGCCGGACCTGCTGGCCAAGGCCGGCTGGCACGGCATCGACTTCCGTTCGCCGTTCGCCGAGCTGGCCATCATCGTCAACCTGCATTGGCTGGCGATGCTGCTGTACATCGATGCCTTCGTCAGCCCCAGCGGCACCGGCATCACCTATACCGCCACCACCGCGCGCATGGTCTACGGCATGGAAAAGAACGGCACCATGCCGTCGGTGCTGGGCAAACTGCACCCGGTCTGGGGCGTGCCGCGCATGGCGATGTTCTTCAACCTGGCGGTGTCGTTCGTGTTCCTGTTCTTCTTCCGCGGCTGGGGCACGCTGGCGGCGGTGATCTCGGTGGCGACCATCATCTCCTACCTCACCGGCCCGATCAGCGCGATGGCGCTGCGTCGTCATGCGCCCGAACTGCACCGCCCGCTGCGCATCGCCGCGCTGCCGGTGCTGGCCGGCGTGGCCTTCGTGATGGCCACCGAACTGCTGTACTGGGCGCGCTGGCCACTGACCGGCGAGATCATCCTGCTGATGGTCGTGGCGCTGCCGGTGTACTGCTACTACCAGGCCAAGCAGGGCTGGCCGGATCTCGGGCGCAACCTCAAAGGCGCGGCCTGGATGATCTGCTACCTGCCGACGATCGCGCTGCTGTCCTGGGCCGGCAGCAGCGACTTCGGCGGGCATGGCTACCTCAGCTACGGCACCGATCTGGCCGTGGTCGCGGTGGTCGGCGCGGTGTTCTACATCTGGGGTGTGCGCAGCGGTTGGCGCACGCCGTCGGTGGAGAAGGCCGTCGCGCAGGCGTAAGCGCCTGCTTGCTGACAACGGATCGACCGGGCGCCGTCTCCAGGCGCCGCAAACGACGACGGCCGGTGCACTGCACCGGCCGTTCTTGTTGGTCGCCACGCACGCCAAGAGTGCAGCGACTGGCACTGCCTTGGCAGCGCACGCCCTGGAGCGATCAGATATCGGGCCGATCAATCCGCCTGTTTTCGCCCGGCGCGCCGCATTGCCGATGCGCTGCGGCAACCACTACATCCATCGCTTGACCGCTACGCCAGTGTCGCCGCTGCGCTATGGGTATTGGTATTGGTCACCAGGCGTGGCGCACCATCGAAGCGGTCCAGATCACGTAGCAATTCGGTGTAGCGACGCAGCCGCCCCATCTCGCGCATGTTGACGATGTCCTCGTGGCGCAATTCGCGCCTGGAACTAACTTCCTGCTTGTAGCGCAGCACTTCCGGGTAGCGACGGGTCATGTCCAGCGCATCGGCCACGCACTCGACCGAGTCGGCGTCCGGGGTGAGCCGCGCGCGGCTGTTGAAGGCGCGCAGCCAGCGTTCGAAACCGGCGCTGTGATCGAACAGATCGGCGATGTACCACATGACGAACAGGATCGAGGCCCACGAGGTGAAGATGATCACCACGCGGCTGAAGGTGAGGTGGTAGTCGTTCTGCCACAGCTGATGGGTGATCACGCCCAGCAACACCAGCGAGATCGCCTGCCAGCCGATGATCGAGGCGATCACCCATTGTTTCTTGGCCACCTTGAGCAGATTGAGCTCCTGGTCGAGCTGGTCGTCGGTTTTCTCGCGCCAGTGCGCGACCTGCTCGTCGAAGGGGAGTCGATGGAGTGCGTTGTCCTGCAACAGCAGGCCCAAACCCTGGAACAAAGCGATCATGACAAGCTCCTGACGGATGGCTGGTACGAACGACTTGCTGCACCCGGCAAAGCGCCGGTGCCCTGGAGCGGCCGGGCAATGGCTGGCAGTGATGCAGGCCGACGCTCGGACGGCCCTAGTTCTAGCACTTTCGCTGTGCATGGCAATGCCTGCTGCGATCCGATGAGCGGCCAATCCTGCGCACCTGCGCACAAATCGCGGTATTCAGGCGCTTCGCAGCGTTTGCCGGACGACTGCAGCGCCAGTGCGTGGCCATTCTTGCTGCACTGCACACCCGCGTTTGCGTGCGTGCATCCGTGATCGAGGCGGGTGCGACCGGCGCGCAATCGATTCCGGCGTGCAGGTCGCGTGAGCGCCGCGCACGCATCCATTCGGCGCAAGGTCCGGCGACAGGCGGGCAAGCGCCCGTCGAGACGGTCGATGCGCATGGGGACGAGCAGCGAACACAGAGCCGCCTTTCACCAATCCCAAATCCCGAATCCTCAATCCCAGCCCCTCAAGGCCACGACGCGGTCTTGCAGCGGGCTGGGTATGCTCGCATGCATGTCAGCCGTCCTGCGTACCCTCACTGCCCCTGCCGCCCGACAGATCCATCGCTGGGTGCTGGGCGCGTTTCCGCGTGGCCAGAGCTCCATCGACTACGACCAGCCCCTTGGCGATCCCGGCATCTTCGGGCCCGATAGCGTCACCTGGCGGGTGCATTCGGAATTTCCCGGCATGTTGTCCGGCGGATTGTGCGCCTTGATGCTGCAGTTGCTGCATCCACGCGCGCTGGCCGGGGTCTACGACCATTCCAACTTCCGCGCCGACCTGATCGGGCGGCTGCGGCGCACCACCAACTTCGTTGCCGGCACCACCTATGCCCCGCGCGCCGAGGCCGAGCAGTTGATCGCCCGCGTGCGCAGCATCCATGCGCATATCCACGGCCACACCGCCGACGGCGTGCCCTACGACGCCAACGACCCGCAGTTGCTGACCTGGGTGCACGTCACCGAGGCCTACGGTTTTCTGCAGGGTTGCCGACGCTATTGCCGCGACGTGCCGGCAAGCATCGCCGACCGCTACTACGACGAAGCGCGACGTGTCGCCGAAGCGCTGGGCGCGGCCGATGTACCCGCCAGCGAGGCGCAGGTCGATGCATATTTCGCCACCGTGCGCGGGCAGTTGCGCATGGACACGCGCTCGCGCGAGGTGCTCGACATCCTCACCAGCATCCAGTTGCCGGTGCCGGCGGCCGGGCTGTCGCGCGGCGTGTTCCTCGGTGCCGGTACCGCCCTGTTGCCAGGCTGGGCCAGCGACATGCTCGGCCGCACCACCACCCAGCGCGCACAGGCACATGCGTCGGCACGGTTGCTGCGGAGCCTGTCGCCACTGTTCCGTACTGCGCTACGCGATGGGCTGTCTGCACGCGCGTGCCGCCGCATGCAGCTGCCGCAGGCGATGTTGCTGGAGTGGCCCGGGCAGCGGTGAGTGCGGGTGCCTGCCTGGAGTGCAAGGCAATGGCGTCATGCGGAGGATGGTGCGCCGTGTGGCCGTACCCTCGCCCCAACCCCTCTCCCGAGGGATGAGGGGCCAGTCTGCTACCAGATCCGCACCCGCTGCTCGGGCGGCAGATACAACTGCTGGCCCGGCTGCACATCGAATGCCGGATACCAGGCATCGAGGTTGCGCACGGTCTGCGCGCGGAAGCGTCCGGGTGCGTGCACGTCGGTGAGCACGGCGTTGCGTAGCGCCGCGTCGCGGTACTTGCCGCGCCAGGCCTGCGCAAAGCCCAGGAAGAAGCGCTGGTCCGGGCTGAACCCGTCGATGGTCTGCGGCTGCTTGCCCTGCAGCGACAGCTGATAGGCATCGTAGGCGGTCGCCAGGCCGGCCACATCGGCGATGTTCTCGCCCAGCGTCAGCTTGCCGTTGACGCTCAGATCGTCGAACGGCTTGTAGGCGCTGAACTGCGCTGCGAGCGCATCGCCGGCGGCTGCGAATTTTTTCAGGTCCTGCGGCGTCCACCAGTTGTGCAGCTCGCCATGTTCGTCGAACTGCGCGCCCATGTTGTCGAAGCTATGGCTGATCTCGTGGCCGATCACCGCGCCGATGGCGCCGTAGTTCACCGCATCGTCGGCTGCCGGGTCGAAGAACGGCGGCTGCAGGATCGCCGCCGGAAACAGCAGGCGGTTTTCCAGCGGCACGTTCAGTGCGTTGACTTCCTGCGGCAGCAGATACCACTCGCGGTGATCCACGGCCTTGCCCAGCTTGGCCAGATTGCGCCGGTACTCGAACAGCTCCGAGCGCTGCACATTGCCCAGCGCATCGTCGCGGCGCACGTCCAGCCCGCTGTAGTCGCGCCAGGTCTCCGGATAACCCACCGCCACGGTCAGCCCGGCAATCTTGGCCTTGGCATGCTGCTTGGTCTCCGGACTCATCCACGCCAGCGCGTCGATGCGCTTGCCGAAGGCGGTGACGATGTTCTTGACCATCTCCTCGGCACGGGTCTTGGTCTGGGCACTGACGTACTTCTGCACATAGCGCTGGCCCACCGCTTCGCCCAAGGCTGCGTTGGTGGCGTCGATGCCGCGCTTCCAGCGCTGGCGTTGTTGCGGCGTGCCTTCCAGCGTGGTGCCGTAGAACGCAAAGCGTTCGTCGGCGAAGGCCTTGGACAGGTACGGCGAGGCGCGGTCCAGGGCGCGAAAGCTCAGGTAATCCTTCCAGGTCTGCAGGGGCTCGGAGCGCACCAGCGCCGACAGGCCGGTCACCGCACCGGGCTGCCAGACGATGAAATCCTGCTGCGCCTTCAGGCCGGCCGCTTCGAAGAACGGCGCCCAATCCAGGCCGGGCGCATTACGCGCGAAATCGGCCTGTTTCCAGGCATTGGCGCCGGCCTGCACGTTGTTGGTCTGTTCGGCGGTGGCGTGCACGCGCGCCATCGCGGTTTCCAGGGCCAGGATGCGCTCGGCCCTGGCTGGCGCGTCGGCGATGCCGGCCAGTTCCAGCAGCTTGACGATGTGCGCGCGGTAGGCCTCGCGCATCTGCGTCATGCGCCCGTCGTCCAGATAGAAGCTGCGGTCCGGCATGCCCAGGCCGCCCTGCACCAGATACGGCACGTAGCGGCCGGGGTGATGCAGATCCTGCGAGATCCACAGGCCGAACAGCCGGTCGGTATAAAAATTGGTGGAGTTGAGCAGGTCCACATCGGCGCGCAGCTGGCCGCCCAGGGTGCGCGCCAGCGCCTGTTTGTCGTCCAGCTGCGCGATGGCGTCCAGTTCCGGTTGCACCGGGCGCACGCCCTTGGTCTCGATCCCGGCTTCATCCATGTAGGCGGCGTAGTAATCGCCGATCTGCTTGTCTTCGCCGGTGACGCGGTCGTTGGCAGCGGCGCCTTCGATGATGTCGCGGCTGTGCTGCTCGGTTTCGATCGCGATGCCGACGAAGCTGTTGAAGCTGGAGCGGTCGTCCGGGATCTGGGTGGTCTTGACCCAGTTGCCGCTGGCGTAGCTGAAGAAGTCGTCGCCCGCCGCCACGCTGCGGTCCATGCCCGCCGCATCGAAACCGAAATCGCCCAGCTTGGGCGTGGTGGGCGTGGCCTTGGCGTGCGTCGTCGTTGCCGGTGAGGCGCCATCGCGGTGGCACGCGGCGGTGCTCAGCAGGGCAGCCGACAGGGCAGCGATCAGGACAGGACGGTGCAGAAGAGCCATGCGGTGCAACTCGGAAACGAAAAACAGACATACCAGTGTAAATTGCCACCGTCGCCACGTCCCCACGCAAGGCAGCGCGCCGCCGCCGTGGCCGCCCTGCGGACACGCGCGGTTCAGCGCCGGCGCTGGTACCAGAAGCCCAGGGCATCGCGGGTCTGCAGCATGCCTCGCCCACGCCATAGGAAGCGCAACAGCAGGCCCAGGTGCTCGCGCTTGGAAAAGCTGCGCAGCTTGCGGTCGGAGGTGTGCACGGTCTGGCGCAGGATCACGAACCGCCCGCAGCGCGCCAGCGCGCGGCTCAATGCCACGTCTTCGCCGGCGTAGTAACGCGTATCGAAGCCGCCGGCGCTGACGAATGCGGCGCGCGTGCAGAACAGGAAGCAGCCCGGTGCGATGCCGCCGAGACGGAACAACCCGCCGAAGATCGCCTGCGCCATGCGCTCGAACCACACGCGCCTGCCCTGCAGATGCACCTGCGCGCCACCGCCGACGGCGCCGGCATCCAGCGCCGCCAGCGCGGCGCCGACCACCTGCGGGTTCACCAGCGTGTCGGCATCCAGAAACAGCAGGCGATCGCCTTGCGCCTGCTGCGCGCCGGCATTGCGGGTGGCGGCGATATGGCGCAATTGCACCTCCAGCACCTCCAGCACCTGCGCACCGACCGCACGCGCGATGGCGGCGGTGGCGTCCTCGCAGGCATCGGCCACCACGATCACCTCGTAGTCCAGCTGCAGGGTCTGCGCACAGGCGTGCAGGCACTGCAGCGTCTGGCCGATCAGCGCGGCCTCGTCATGGGCGGGGATCACGAAAGACAGCATGGCAGGACGCGTCACTCCGATGGCGGTGAGGCCCAGTGTGCGAGCCATGCCGGTGCGATGGCGTGAGCGCACGCCATCGCCGGGCCACTGTGGCGGCGTGCGCTTCCACGCGTACCGCTCAGCGGCTGAGCGCGCCCATCATCGCTTCCGGATAACGCGTCCCGGACGCGGCCTGCAGCGGGAAGATCGCATCGATGCGTGCGAGCTCGTCCGGCATCAGCGCCACGTCGAGCGCGCCGAGGTTTTCTTCCAGGTAGGCCAGCCGCTTGGTGCCCGGGATCGGCACCAGGTCCTGGCCCTGCGCCAACACCCAGGCCAGCGCCAGCTGCCCCGGCGTGATGCCCTTGTCGGCGGCGATCGCCTTGACCTGCTCCACCAGCTGCAGGTTGCGGGTGAAGTTCTCGCCCTGGAAACGCGGCGAATGGCGACGGTAATCGTCGGCGTCGAAGTCATCGGGAGAGGCGAATGCGCCAGTCAGGAAACCGCGACCCAGCGGCGAATACGGAACGAATCCGATCCCCAGCTCGCGCACGGTTTCGAAGACGCCATTGTCCTCGGGCTCGCGCGACCACAGCGAATATTCGGTCTGCACCGCAGTGATGGGATGCACCGCATGCGCGCGGCGGATGGTGGCTGCGGCGGCTTCCGACAGCCCGAGGAAACGCACCTTGCCTTGTTCGACCAGGCGCGACATCGCACCCACCGTGTCTTCGATCGGCACGTTGGGGTCCACGCGGTGCTGGTAGTACAGGTCGATATGCTCCACGCCCAGGCGGCGCAGGCTGGCTTCGCAGGCCGTTTGCACATAGTCCGGGCTGCCATCGATGCCGCGCACCGATGGGTCGTTGGGATCGAGCTTGATGCCGAATTTGGTGGCCAGGAACACCTCGTGCCGGCGCGCGGCGATGGCCTTGCCGACCAGGATTTCGTTGGTGTGCGGGCCGTACATGTCGGCGGTGTCGAGCAGGCTGACGCCGTGATCGAGGGCGCGGTGGATCACCGCGATCGAGGCGGCCTCGTCGCTGCGATTGCCGTAGAACGCGCTCATGCCCATGCAACCGAGGCCGAGCGCAGAAACGGTGGGGCCGGAACGGCCAAGCGTGCGGGTTTGCATGGTGGAGAAAACTCCGTGCGGCAAGGAAGGCAGGAAGAAGGATGCAGCGGCGTGCGTTAGCGCGATGTGGCCCGGGCGATGATGCGCGAGCAGGCCGGCATTGGGCCCGACATCACGCACCGAACGCGCGCTGCGACCGAACAACCCGCACATGCCAGCAGACCAGGGCCCACTGCCATGCACGGGTGTCGTGACGCGGACGCTACCAGCTGCCGCGTCAGCCCTTGAGCTTGCCGGCGAACTCGGCCACGCGCTTGCCGAGCAACTTGGCGGTTTCCAGATCGCCGCTGCGTGGCGCTTCTTCCGGCGAGGCATCGGAGGGCGAGATCGCCAGCGCGCCTGCCGAGCCGGCGGTCCAGTTGATGTCCTGCGGACCGTGCGCCTTGGTGTTGGCCGGCAGCAGACCGGTACCGACCCAGACCTGGCCGTGCTGCTGCGACAAGGTCCAGAAATACTGGATGGTGGCGTACTTGTCGCCGTTCACCGAGGCCGAGTTGGTGAAGCCGGCTGCGATCTTGTCCTTCCAGGCCTGCGCAAACCACGGCTTGGAGCTGGCGTCGGCAAACTTCTTGAACTGCCACGCCGGCCCGCCCATGTAGGTGGGGCTGCCGTAGATGATGGCGTCGGCGGCGCCGATCGCCTCCCAGGCGTCGTCGGGCAGGTTGCCGTCCTGGTCGATGCGGTACAGCGTGGCCTCGCCGACACTGGCGGCGCCGGCATGCACGGCTTCGGCCAGCTTGGTGGTGTGGCCGTAGCCGCTGAAATAGATGATGGCGATCTTGCTCATGCGCAGTCCTGTGGTCGGGGGGAGCCGATTGTGACCACACATGCCGTGTCAGGTTAATGACCATCGACGGGACGTACTGTTGCCGGGCTCATCAGCGCCCGGCATCGCCCATGCGCTCGACCAGGTAATCGATGAAACTGCGCACCTTCGGGGCCAGGTGGCTGCGGCTGGTATAGACGGCGAAGATGCCGATCTCTCCCAGCGCGTACTGCGGAAGGATACGCACCAGCCGGCCGGCGGCCAGATGCTCGTCGGCCAGGAAGTCCGGCTGCATCGCGATGCCCAGGCCGGCCACCGCCGCCGCGCTCAGCACATGCCCGTTGTTGGCACGCAGGTTGCCGTGGAGGCGCACCTCGCTATCGCCCTCGGGCCCATGGAAGCGCACCTCGTCGCCGTTGGGCGAGTAGTGGTACAGCAGGCAGTCGTGGCCGGCCAGGTCGGACGGATGCATCGGGGTGCCGGCACGGGCCAGGTAGGCCGGCGCCGCGCAGGGCACCAGGCGGACCGTGCCCAGGCGCCGGGCGATCAAGGTCGGCGCCGGCTGGCGGGTGATGCGGATGGCCACATCGAAGCCTTCCTCGACCATGTCGACCAGCCGGTCCGACAGCGACAGGTCCAGTTCCACCTGCGGGTAGCGCGCGCAGAAGTCCGGCAGCAGCGCGGCCAGGCGCTCGATGCCGTAACTCACCGGCGCGTTGACGCGCAGCACGCCGGCCGGCTCCAGTGCCTGCGCGCCGACCGTGGCCTCCAGATCGTCCAGGTCGGCCAGCAGTTGCAGACAGCGCTGGTAGTACGCGGTGCCGGCGCTGGTCAGGCTGACCCGCCGGGTGGTGCGATTGAGCAGGCGCGTGCCCAGCCGTTGCTCGAGCGCGGCGACCTGCCGGGTCACGCTGGCGGTGGAACGGTCCAGCGCATCGGCGGCGGCGCTGAAGCCGCTGCGTTCGGCCACCGCTGCAAACACGCGCATTGCATCGAGGGTATCCATCGGTATCCGATTGTTGCTTTGAGTGCAATAAATTATCCGAAGTGAAGCTATTTATCAGAAATTTGTAAGCAATACGCTGTGCAGGTCCTCACTGGAGTCCGTCCAATGTCCACCTCCCTCGCTTCCCCGCGTACCGCTGCCTATGGCGCGGCCTTGCTGCGCATCAGTCTGGGCGCGCTGTTTCTGGTGCATGGCCTGATCAAGTTGCTGGTGTTCACCCCGGCCGGCACCGTGGCCTATTTCCAGTCGCTCGGCCTGCCGGGCGCGCTGGCCTACCTCACCATCGCGCTGGAGCTCGGCCTGGGCCTGTCCCTGCTGCTGGGCATCTACGCACGCTGGGTCGGGCTGCTGGGGGTGCCGCTGCTGCTGGGCACCATCATCAGCGTGCATGGCGGCAATGGCTTCGGCTTCTCCAATCCGGGCGGCGGCTGGGAATACCCGGCGCTGTGGGCGGTGTTGCTGGTCGTGCAATCGCTGCTTGGCGAGGGCGCGTGGGCGCTGAAGCCGGCGCGTCGAGGCTGATGATCGTTCTTCCGAGGAGTGCGCCATGAGCCGTTTGCCTTCCCTGTACATCTCGCACGGATCGCCGATGACCGCCTTGCAGCCGGGGCAGGTCGGCGAGCGCCTGGCCGAGCTTGCGCAGACCTTGCCGCGGCCGCGCGCGATCGTCGTGGCGTCCGCGCATTGGCTGGGCCGCCGCCCGCTGGTCAGTGGCGCGCTGCAGCCGCCGACCATCCATGACTTCGGCGGTTTTCCGGCACCGCTGTACGAACTGGAGTATCCCGCACCCGGCGAGCCGGCGCTGGCGCAGCAGATCGTGCGCCGGCTGGAGCAGGCCGGCCTGCATCCGCACCTGGACCCGCAGCGCGGCTTCGATCATGGCGTGTGGGTGCCGCTGCGCCTGCTGTATCCGGCTGCCGGGATTCCGGTGGTGTCGGTGTCGATCCAGCCCGAGCTGGGGCCGGCGCACCAGTTTGCGGTCGGCCGCGCGCTGGCACCGCTGCGCGAGGACGGCGTGCTGGTGGTCGGCTCCGGCAGCATCACCCATAACCTGCACGACTTCCGCCACGGTTACAGCGCCGAACGCGAGGCGCCGTATGTGCGGCCCTTCATCGAGTGGACCGAGCGCAAGCTGGTCCAGGACGACATCGCCGCGCTGCTGGACTATCGCCGGCAGGCGCCGCACGCCGCGCGCGCGCATCCCACCGACGAGCACCTGTTGCCGCTGTACGTGGCGATGGGCGCGGCCGGCGGGGACCGGCTCGGCGCACAGCGCATCGATGCCGGCATCGATGCGGGGTTTCTGGCGATGGATATCTATCGGTTCGATGGCGATCCATGCTGATCGCGCGTGCGGGCCCGGTCGTCGCCTGAGCCGTGGCGAGCGCGGCACGCCTGCACCGTAGCCGTTATCTACGGTGCAGGCAGCTCGCCGGACCGGCCACGGGGCACCGCGCAACCGCCGGCACGCGATGGCATGCGGCCTGTTGCTGCCGCTGCAAGCCGGCCCGGCGCGGTGGCGACAACGAGCAAGGCCCGCAGCGATAAGGCTTGGGCTTACGGCGAACCGGCTCGCAGCCATAGGCCGGGTGCCGGCAAGCGCGGCCCCGGGCGTGAGGCATGGCGCCGACAAGCGCCGGCACTGCAGCCACCAGGTATGGTGCCGATAAGCATCGGCAGCGCAGCGCTCTGAAGCATTCACGATGACGCGCGCTGCAGTCTCACAGGCTGAGACTGCAGCGCGACATGCTGCTCGCGTGAAAATCCTCGACAAACTCGCAGTGCTGGCCGATGCGGCCAAATACGACGCGTCCTGCGCCTCCAGTGGCGCGAACAAGCGCAATTCGCTCGGGACCGGCGGGGTCGGCAGCACCGAGGGCATGGGGATCTGCCACTCGTACACACCCGACGGCCGCTGCGTGTCGCTGTTGAAGATCCTGCTCACCAACTTCTGCGTGTTCGATTGCGCATATTGCGTCAACCGTGTCTCCAGCAACGTGCGCCGCGCGCGCTTTACGCCGGAAGAAGTGGTCACGCTGACGCTGGACTTCTACAAGCGCAATTACATCGAAGGCCTGTTCCTGTCCAGCGGCATCATCCGCAACTCCGACTACACGATGGAGCAGCTGGTGGAAGTGGCGCGGCAGCTGCGCGAGGTGCATCACTTCGCCGGCTACATCCACCTCAAGACCATTCCCGATGCCGCGCCCGACCTGCTGGCTGCCGCCGGCCGCTATGCCGACCGCCTGAGCATCAACGTGGAACTGCCGACCGAGCAGGGGTTGACGCTGCTGGCGCCGGAAAAAAGCGTCGGCGGCATCCGTTCGGCCATGGGCGAGTTGCGCTGGCGCATCGAAGAAAACCAGCTGGAGCGCAAGGCCGAAAAGGTGCGCCGTGCCAAGCCGCCGCGCTTTGCGCCGGCCGGGCAGAGCACGCAGATGATCGTCGGCGCCGACGATGCCAACGACCGCAGCATCCTGGACACCAGCCACAATCTCTACGGCAACTACCGGATGCGTCGGGTGTATTACTCGGCCTTCAGCCCGATCCCGGATGCCTCGTCCAAACTGCCGTTGCAGGCGCCGCCGCTGCAGCGCGAGCACCGGCTGTATCAGGCCGACTGGCTGCTGCGCTTCTACGAATTCAGCGTGGAGGAAATCGCGCCAACCCAGTCCAGCGGCATGCTCGACCTGGACGTGGACCCGAAGCTGGCCTGGGCGCTGCGCAATCCCGAGCGCTTTCCGGTGGACCTGAACGTGGCGCCGCGCGAGATGCTGCTGCGGGTGCCAGGCCTGGGCACCCGCAACGTGGACCGGCTGCTGTTGTCGCGCCGGCATGCGCGCCTGCGGGTGGGCGATCTGGCGCGGTTGCGGGTGCCGATGAAGAAGCTGCTGCCGTTCGTGAGTGTGCTGGACCATCATCCGCGCCAGCGCCTGGACGATCCGGTGCGCTTGCGCGCGCAACTGGCGCCAGCGCCCAGGCAGGCGAGTCTGTTCGATTGAGATCGCAGCTCTCCGCCAGCGTTCTGCGTATCGCCGCTTCGGCTGGCTTCTCCCCTGTTGCCGGCCAAGGCGCCCGAAGGGCGGATAAGGATGGCATCAAGCGCAAAGGCGCCACCCAGCACCAGTGCTTACCCAGGAACACGACGCTGTTGCCAATCCCCAATCCCTCAATCCCCAATCCCGACCACCGCGATGTTCAACGCTGACGTTGCGCCGGGCTGGAGCCTTGACGCATGGCGTGCGCTGGCGCGGGCGGGGTGGTGCGCGCAGGTGGAGCCGGACTCCATCGCGTGGAATGGCGGAGCGCAGGGCGGCCTGTTGATGGGGCAGGGGCTGCTGGATCTGCCGGCCGTGGTTGCGCCGCCGCGGGTGTCGGCCGCGTTCCTGCAGATGGCGGGGGCGGTGCTGTGTCATCGCGATCCGCAGCGCCATGCGGTGCTGTACCGCTTGTTGTGGCGGGTGGCGAGCGGAGAGCGCGCGCTGCTGGAGCGGGCCACCGATGTCGATGTGCATCGGGTGACGCAGTGGCAAAAGGCGGTGCAGCGCGACACCCACAAGATGAAGGCGTTCGTGCGCTTTCGGCGTTTGCCGGTGGAAGAGGAAGACTTCGTGGCGTGGTTCGAGCCCGAGCACTGGATCGTGGACCGGGTGGCGCCGTTTTTCGCGCGCCGCTTCGCCGGCATGCGCTGGGCGATCCTCACCCCGTATCGCAGCGTGCGCTGGGATGACGAGGCATTGACGTTCGGCGAGGGTGCCGTGCGCACTCAGGTGCCGGCCGACGATGCGCAGGAGACGCTCTGGCGCACCTATTACGCGCATATCTTCAATCCGGCGCGGCTCAACCCGACCATGATGCGGCAGGAAATGCCGCAGAAATACTGGAAGAACCTGCCCGAGGCGCGCTTGCTGCCGGAGCTGATCCGCGAGGCCGGCGTGCGCGTGCGCGAGATGGCCGAGCGTGCGCCCGAGCCGGTGCGGCGGCGCGTGCCGGTAGCGCCAACGCCGATCCCGGAAGTGGCCACGCAAAGCCTGGCGCAGTTGCGCGTGGCCGCGCGCGATTGCCGGCGCTGCGCATTATGGCAACCGGCAACGCAGACGGTGTTCGGCGAGGGGCCGAGCGACGCGTCGGTGATGGTGATCGGCGAGCAGCCCGGCGACGAAGAGGATCTGAGCGGGCGTCCGTTCGTCGGGCCGGCCGGGCGTTTGTTCAATAGGGCACTGGACGAGATCGGTCTCGATCGCAACACGGTCTACGTGACCAATGCGGTCAAGCATTTCCGTTTCGAGCAACGTGGCAAGCGGCGTCTGCATCGCAACCCGGAACGCTCGCATGTGCAGGCCTGCAGTGGCTGGTTGCAGGCCGAGCGCGCGCAGCTGCGTCCGGTACAGATCGTGTGCCTGGGCGCGACCGCCGCACAGGCGGTGCTGGGAAACAGCTTCCGCCTGATGCAGCAGCGTGGCCAGTGGCTGCGGCTGGACGACGGCACGCCGGTGCTGACCACCGTGCATCCCTCATGGGTCTTGCGGCAGGGCTCGGAGGCCGCACGCGAGGAAGGCTACCGCGGATTTGTCGCCGACCTGCGCCAGTTGCTGGATGCACCGAGCGCTGCAGCGCGCGCGGCGCGGACATAAAAAATGCGCGTGCAAGTGCACGCGCACGGTGTCGGAGAATGGTGACACCAAGTGGACCACTGGCGAGCCAGTGGTCCTCACCGCCGCTTCGCGGTGTGGTGGCGCTGCCTGGACCCTGTTTCCAGGCACGCGCGGATTCGCAATTGAACAATGTCGGCACGTCGTAACGTGCAGCTGATGCGCTGGCGTTGTAGTGCAACGCCAGCGCAGCCAAGCACGTCAAGCAAGAACGGCCCGCAGGGACTGCTACATGGCCGTCAGGCAGGTGCGGCCAGTGTGCGAAATCGGCATGCACCGCCGGACCGCCCGGCGTCGAGCGCACCGTCCGCGCTTACCGGAGTGCGTGTCATGCCTCATCTCCACGCTTAAAGCGCCGGCTTGCGCAAATCGTTGTCGATCCACCGGCGGAACGTGGCTGCGTTCCGCCGAGGGAGGCATGTGCATGCAACCGCCTGCTTCACAGCAAGACCCAGTTACGGCATCAACACCTTATCGACCACATGGATCACGCCATTGCTCTGCATGACATCGGCAATGGTGACGTTGGCGGTGTTGCCCTTGGCATCGGTGATGGTGACCTTCTTGCCGTTGAGCTTTGCGGTCAGCGCCTCGCCCTGCACGGTGGTCAACGTCGCGCTGCCACCACCGGCCTTGATCTTGGCGATCAACGAAGCAGCGTCGACCTTGCCCGGTACCACGTGGTAGGTCAGCACCTTGGTCAGCGTGGGCTTGGATTCGGGCTTGAGCAGGGTGTCCACCGTGCCGGCCGGCAGTGCGGCGAATGCGGCATTGGTCGGGGCAAAGACGGTGAACGGGCCCGGGCCTTTCAGTGTGTCGACCAGGCCGGCGGCCTTGACCGCGGCGACCAGGGTGGTGTGGTCCTTGGAGTTGACGGCATTGTCGACAATGTCCTTGGTCACCAGCATCGGCGCGCCGCCCACGGTCGGGTTCGATGCGGCGTAGGCGGGGGCCATTGCGCTGGTCAGGGCGATGGCAGTGGCGACGGCAAGCGAGTGGAATGAGGTCTTCATGAGGCATCGATCCTTTGGGTAGGCGACTGCCCGGTTGGCAATCGTGTGCTCAGATACGCGGGTGGATGCAGCGCGGATGCATCACGCCGTCTTTACACTGGCGTGCGCGATACAGCATTCAGGGCACGCTCCTGCGCGCGACTTCGCACTTGCGCCATGTAGCCTCGCGCCAACGGCTGCCATCCTTGTTGGGGGCGGATGCAGATCATGGTGTTGAAGTCGCTGTCCGGCATCCGCATTCGCGGGCGACATGGCGCACCGAATCACGCATAAGGTCTTAGATGCATGAAGCGGGAAATTCGACTCACGCACAAAGCTCGTAGATGCATGACGCGGAAAATCGACGGCACGCGTTTTCGCAGACCCACATCGAGGTGGTCGATGCCGACAATGGCGGCGCAGGCAATCACCCGGTGCACCTCACGCTCGTGGAAGATGCCAGCGGCAAGACGATCGGCCAGCAGATGGTCGGTGCGCAGTGGCCGCATGCCTTCAGGCAGAAGCCCAGGGTGGTCGAGGTGATGGGGAGTCACCTCGCTTCCAGGCTGACACTGCACGAAGCAACCTCCATCGTCGCGGTCGAGACCACGCGGCAATCGACGCTGCATGCGAAGGAGCACGTTCGCCACGCCTGATCGCGTTGTCGCCGGTGAGCTGCCTGCAAGGCGGCTAACGCAGCAACTGCGCTTTTCGCAGGCGGTGTGCGTGGTCGGCAGTGTTGCCGTTGCTGGCGTTGCAGCGGCCGACCATCGGGTCAGGCAGTGGGCCTGGGCAGGGCACTGCCGCACCATCGGGCCGGCGTCCATCCGCTGGCGTATCCAACGGCGCCAGGGCCATACGGATGGGCAACTGCGTGGCATCGACATGGGCGCATGGCAGCTCTGCCGCGGCCTGTGGCGCGCCGGTCAGGGGGCACAGAGGTTTCATCGCCGGGTGCAAACCGGTATGTTTCCGTTGGCACGTGGTGGTGCGTTGCACTCTGCGATGCCGCACGCGCACTGTTTTTTCTTCCGGGTTTTCCATGCATTCGATCGATGTCGTCCTCGCCATGTTGCTGGCGGTCGCGGCCAGCGGTTATCTGATCCGCATCCTGCCGTTCTCCTTGCCCCTGCCGTTGGTCCAGATTGCGCTTGGCGCGGTGGTCTCGGGTGTGTTCGATGCCGGGCATGAGCTGGAACCGGAGCTGTTCTTCCTGCTGTTCCTGCCGCCGCTGCTGTTTCTGGATGGCTGGCGCATTCCCAAACAAGGCCTGTTCCGCGACAAGGCCGCCATCCTCGAGCTGGCGTTGGGGCTGGTGGTGTTCACCGTGGTCGGCGCGGGCCTGCTGATCCATTGGCTGATCCCGGCGATGCCGCTGGCGGTGGCCTTCGCGCTGGCGGCGATCATCTCGCCGACCGATCCGGTGGCGGTGTCCTCGATCGCCTCCAAGGTGCCGATCCCCAAGCGGCTGATGCACATCCTGGAAGGCGAGTCGCTGCTCAACGATGCCTCCGGGCTGGTGTGCTTCCAGTTTGCGGTGGCCGCGGTGCTGACCGGCAGCTTCTCGATCGCCACCGCCTCGCTGACCTTCCTGTGGGTGGCCTTGGCCGGGCTGGCGCTGGGCGTGGCCACCACCTTCGGCCTGAGCCGCATCCAGGCCTGGATCTGGCGCCACTTCGGCGAGGAGCCGGGTTCGGCGATCCTGGTCAATCTGCTGACCCCGTTCGCGGCCTATCTGCTGGCCGAGGCCTTCCATGCCTCCGGCATCCTGGCCGCAGTGGCGGCCGGGGTCACCATGAGCTACGTGGAAATGGCCGGCAACGCGCCGGGCAACATGCGGCTGCAGCGCTCGGCGGTGTGGGACACGGTGCAGTTCACCTTCAACGGCATCATCTTCGTGCTGCTGGGCGAGCAGTTGCCGGGCATCCTGGACGGGGCGGTGCGCAGCGTGCAGGAAGCCGGGCACCTCAATCCGTGGTGGCTGGCGGTGTACGTGGCCACCATCAGCGCCAGCCTGATGGCGCTGCGCTTCGTATGGGTATTCCTGTCGCTGCGCTGGAACATCTTCAAGGCGCAGTGGCGCGGCGAGCAGCATGTCAGCCCGCCGTGGCGCATCGTGGTGGCGGTCTCGCTGGCCGGCGTGCGCGGTGCGATCACCCTGGCCGGCGTGCTCACGCTGCCATTGATGCTGGAAGATGGCTCGCCGTTTCCTGCGCGCCAGCTGGCGATCTTCCTGGCCGCCTCGGTGATCCTGGTGTCGTTGCTGGTGGCCAGCGTGGCCTTGCCGCGGCTGCTGCGCGGGCTGGAGCTGCCCGAAGAGGAAGACGAACAGCTCAAGGAAGACCTGGCGGTGAAGGCTGCCTCGCAGGCCGCGCTGGAGGCGGTGGAAAAACTGCGCCAGCGCCTGGTGGAGGACAGCCGGCATGCCGAGCGCTACAACGCCGCCGCCAACCAGGTCAGCCAGCGCTATCAACGCAAGCTCGGTGCGGTGGACATGGCCGAGACCGATCCGGAAGAGGCCGGTGCCTACGAACAGGCGCTGCGCCAGTTCCGCCATGCCGCGCTGGTGGCCGAGCGCAACGAGTTGTTCAAGCTGGCCAGGCGCCGCGAGATTTCCGATGACCTGTCGCGCCGGCTGGTGCGCAACCTGGATCTGATCGAGTCGCGCAAGCGCGCTTGAGCGCGCGGGAATCGGGAATCGGGATTCGGGAATCGCAACCGCCAGCGCCGGCGTAGGAGCGCACCCGGGCGCGACAGGCATGACCGATAAAGCTTCTCGCGCCCGGGTGCGCTCCTACAACAGCGCATGCCGGCGTGTTCGGGCGTCGCGGCCGCGGTCTTGTACGGTGCCCAGGCACGCACCGGGCAAATCGTGGGTCGGGAGACACCATCCCATCTATCCCCCTCCCATTGTCACGGCGCACCGCCTACCCTGTGGCGCTGATCGTTCCCGTGCAGAAGACATGACACCCATCGTTTCCATCCAGGGATTGAGCAAGACCTACGCCGGCGGTTTCCAGGCGCTCAAGCAGGTGGATCTGGACATCCAGCGCGGCGAGATCTTCGCGCTGCTAGGTCCCAACGGCGCCGGCAAGACCACGCTGATCAGCATCATCTGCGGGCTGATCAACCCCAGCACCGGCACCGTGCTGGCCGACGGCCACGACATCGTGCGCGACTACCGCGCCGCGCGTGCCAGCATCGGCCTGGTGCCGCAGGAGCTGGCCACCGACGCGTTCGAAACCGTGTGGGCCACCGTGCGCTTCAGCCGCGGCCTGTTCGGCAAGCCGGCCAATGCGGCGTATCTAGAAACGGTGCTGCGCGAACTTTCGCTGTGGGACAAGCGCCACAACAAGATCTCCACGCTGTCCGGCGGCATGAAGCGGCGCGTATTGATTGCCAAGGCGCTGGCGCACGAGCCGCGCATCCTGTTCCTGGACGAGCCTACCGCCGGCGTGGACGTGGAGTTGCGTCACGACATGTGGCAGATGGTGCGGCGGCTGCGCGAGCAGGGCACCACGGTGATCCTGACCACCCATTACATCGAGGAAGCCGAAGACATGGCCGACCGGGTCGGGGTGATTAACCGCGGCGAGCTGGTGCTGGTGGAAGACAAGCACACGCTGATGCGCAAGCTCGGCAAGAAGCAGCTCACGCTGAGCCTGCAGGCGCCGCTGCAGGCCATCCCGACTGCGCTGGGCGATTTGCCGCTGGAACTGGCGGCCGACGGCAACAGCCTGGTCTACACCTTCGACACCCAGGCCGAGCAGACCGGCATCGGCGCATTGCTGCGCCGGCTCAACGAGCAGGGCATCGACTTCAAGGATCTGCATTCCAGCGAGAGCTCGCTGGAGGAGATCTTCGTCAACCTGGTGCATGGCGCCCGCAACGTGGAGGTGCGCGCATGAACCGGCATGCGATCGCGGCGATCTACCGATTCGAAATGGCGCGCGCCTTCCGCACGCTGACCCAGTCGATCGCCTCGCCGGTGTTGTCGACCTCGCTGTATTTCGTGGTGTTCGGCGCGGCGATCGGCTCGCGCATGGGCGACATCGACGGCATCAGCTACGGCGCCTTCATCATCCCCGGGCTGGTGATGCTGTCGCTGCTCAACGAGAGCATTTCCAATGCCTCGTTCGGCATCTACATGCCGCGCTGGGCCGGCACCATCTACGAGGTGCTGTCGGCGCCGGTGGCCTGGTGGGAGATCGTGATCGGCTATGTGGGCGCGGCGGCGACCAAGTCGGTGTTGCTCGGCTTGCTGATCCTGCTCACCGCGCGGCTGTTCGTGCCTTACGAGATCGCCCATCCGCTGTGGATGCTGGGCTTTCTGGTGCTCACCGCACTGACCTTCAGCCTGTTCGGTTTCATCATCGGCATCTGGGCCGACGGCTTCGAGAAACTGCAGGTGATCCCGCTGATGGTGGTGACGCCGCTGACCTTCCTGGGCGGCAGTTTCTACTCGATCAACATGCTGCCGCCGCTGTGGCAGAAGGTCACCTTGTTCAATCCGGTGGTGTACCTGATCAGCGGGTTCCGCTGGAGTTTCTACGGCAAGGCCGACGTGCACATCGCAGTGAGCACCGGCATGACCTTTCTGTTCCTGCTGGTGTGCCTGGGCGTGGTGGCGGCAATCTTCCGCAGCGGTTACCGGCTCAAGGCCTGAGAGGTGGATGCAGTGGGTTTGTCGGCCGCATCCTGGTGGATGCCGTCGGACGTCCAGGTCAAACGCGTCGGAAGTCCAGATCAAACGCGGAGTGGGTCGAGTGCGCGGTGCCCTCGCCGCTCGCGGGACACGCCGTAAACCCATCCATGTAGGCTCGGTGGCGGCATCCATGCCGCCACACGGTCCCGCAATCGGTGAGGACACCGCACCAGAAAGTCTGCTGGTTGTTTGAAGGCCATGAACACCGACCATCGCGACTGGTCCTTGCCTGCCCACCGTCGCGGACTCTTACGCGGCATGGATCCCGCGTAAGAGCCTGCATGGACGTACTTGCGGCATGTCCCGCCATGGCGGGCGGGCCCTGCAGCCAAGTCGCAGATCAGCTGCGAATGGCCAGTCATCGCTGCTACACGAACGTCCTTGCAGCGTGTCCCGCGAGGGTGGGCGGGCAAGGGCCCGCAGCAAACTCGCCGCCCGGCAGCTCTGCAATGGAACAGCGTGAGGTAGTTTGGTCAGCCGCGCTTACTCGGCAGCAGCCTTGGCGTCGCCCTTGGTGTCCAGGAAGTAGGCCACCACCTCGCCCTTGATCTTCATCGTCATCGGGTTGCCGCGACGGTCGCGGGCCTTGCCGACCTGCACCTTGATCCAGCCTTCGCTGACCGAATACTCCTCCACGTTGTCGCGTTCGACACCGTTGAAGCGCACGCCGATGCCGCGGTTGAGGGCGTCGGCATCGTGGAACGGGCTGCGTGCATCGATGGCCAGATGATCGGGAGGGGTATCGCTCATGGGAAAGGCGTCATGGCGGCCGGGATGGCCGTCTTCGGCCGCACAGGATACGGGCCCGCGCCGCGAAGATCAGCCCCGGCACTGCGTGCGCATGCGCCGGGCGGTTTGCGTGCGCGCCGCCAGGCCTCCACACTTCACGCCTGCACTCCTGAGAACCCAGACCGCCATGCCCGATAACAGCGCCGACTACGAAGACGACGAAGGCCTGCAGCCCGAGGGCGACGAAGACGATGTCGACGACCACCCGGCGCGGGTGTGGAATCTGCTGGTGCTGATCAATCCCGGTGACGAAGACACCGCCCTGGGCCAGTTCGATACCTGGCGCGAGGCGCAGGCCGACCTGGACGACGACGAGGGCGACGATGCCTGGTTGTGGGCCTTGAAGGATGCGATCGACTGGCGCTCGGGCTTCTTCGTGGACTGGAAGGACACCGACGCGTTCATTGCCGCTATCGACGAACTCAGCGCGCGCTGGAACCTGCGCATCGACTGGGGTGGCGACCTGGATGACGAGGAGTTTGCCAGCGATCTGAGTGTGCCGGACCTGATGGCGGTGGCCTACGATCGTCTGCGCGAGCACGGCTACTCGCTGTGGAACTGGAACACCGGTGGCGACGCCTATGCCGGCTGGATCGCCCTCAGCCGCGACGACGACGCCATGCTGGCGCTGACCTCGCTGCTGGGGGTCGAGGTGCGGCTGGGGAACGAGGCGTTCTGAGGGCCGGGAGTGGGGAGTCGCGAGAGCGGTCTCCGGGTGCGTGGGTCTGGCTGGCATTGTCCGCTGCCAGGTGATTGCCCCGTAGGAGCGTGCCTGCGCGCGACAGGCGTTACCGGGACAGCTCCTCGCGCTCAGGCGCGCTCCTACAACGGCGTGGCGTCATGGTGCAGAGGGGGATGCCGCCGTCGTGACGTTGCAGGCCTCCTTACCAATGAGGCTTACACGGCCCAGCGATGGCCACGTAGGAGCGTGCCTGCGCGCGACAGGCGTTACCGGGACAGCCCCTCGCGCTCAGGCGCGCTCCTACAACGGCGTGGCGTCATGGTGCAGAAGGGGGTGCCGCCGTCGTGAAGTTGCAGGCCTCCTTACCATGAGGCTTACACGGCCCAGCGATTGCCCCGTAGGAGCGTGCCTGCGCGCGACGGGCGTTACCGGGACAGCCCTTCGCGCTCGGGCGCGCTCCTACAACGGCGTGGCGTCATGGTGCAGAGGGGGATGCCGCCGTCGTGACGTTGCAGGCCTCCTTACCATGAGGCTTACACGGCCCAGCGATTGCCACGTAGGAGCGTGCCTGCGCGACAGGCGTTACCGGGACAGCTCTTCGCGCTCGGGCGCGCGCCTACAAAGGCGCGCCGCCAATCAGGTTGCGGCCACCGCCGTTGCGAATCCTCAATCCCCAGCCCCGAATC
>NZ_QEZG01000004.1:0-306 GCF_003993495.1 Xanthomonas sp. BRIP62418 | reverse complement strand
GTGCCGCTGCCGTCCATGCCTTCCGGAACCGACGATGCAGTCGCGCCGTGGTGCATGCCCGCCCGCCGCTTCCATCGCCGCATCGTGCCTGCAACCACCGCCGTAGGAGCGCACCCGGGCGCGACGGGGCTTTCCCGGTGAAACCCGATCGCGCCCAGGTGCGCTCCTACGATGCGGGTTGGCTGATCGCGGGTGGTGCGGCAGGCCGGTATCGTTGCCGCTGCCGTCCATGCCTTCCGGAACCGACGATGCAGTCGCGCCGTGGTGCATGCCCGCCCGCCGCTTCCATCGCCGCATCGTGCCTGC